>NZ_CAXLML010000021.1:0-19041 GCF_964187505.1 Candidatus Chordibacter forsetii | reverse complement strand
GGGAAAACTTTTTCTTTAATCGCTTAAGGAAAAGGCTCTACGACAACGAATGAATCTTTAAAAACATTCAGTATGATCCAAAAAGTCGAAGACCAACAACCACCAAAATCTCTTTTCCCTAATTCTCGTCGGGTTTATTTAAAGGGGAAACTTCACGACCTCGATGTACCCATGCGGGAGATCGAACTTTCCGATACTCGGCTCCCTGACGGTAGCATGGAAAGTAATGAATCAGTCAGAGTATACGACACCTCCGGTCCATGGGGTGATGCTGACTTTCATGGTGATGTGAATAAAGGACTTCCGACTATGCGACAGTCCTGGATTAAAAACCGTGGAGATGTTGAATTAATTGAAGGTAGAAACATCAAGCCAATAGATAATGGTTTCCTATCCGATCGGCACGACGAAAGATCACGTGAAAAATCCCAGGAACTCCCAGATTTCGACCGTTCGAAAGTCACCATCCTTCGTGCCAAAGGGGGTAAACCAGTCACACAATTGCAATATGCACGGGAGGGTATAATAACACCCGAAATGGAATATGTAGCAATTCGTGAAAACATGAAGTTGCAAACTTTGGCTAACGAACTCCAAACCTCTCCCGATGAGCTGACCAACTCTCTTAAACATCAGCACCCCGGCAATTCCTTTGGAGCCGCGGTTCCTCAAGAGGTAACTCCGGAATTTGTTCGCGATGAAGTTGCCCGTGGTAGAGCGATCATTCCGGCAAACATCAACCATCCAGAGCTCGAACCCATGGCAATCGGACGAAATTTCCTTGTCAAAATAAATGCAAATATTGGAAATTCAGCTGTCGCATCATCCATTGAGGAGGAGGTCGAGAAAATGCGGTGGGCAACCAAGTGGGGAGCCGACACATTAATGGATCTGTCCACTGGCAAAAATATTCACCGCACTCGCGAATGGATCCTTCGTAATTGTCCAGTTCCTGTTGGTACCGTTCCCATATACCAAGCCCTAGAAAAAGTGGGCGGAAAACCCGAAGAATTAAATTGGGATATTTTCCGTGACACCTTAATTGAGCAAGCTGAACAGGGGGTAGATTATTTCACCATTCATGCAGGGGTTCTGCTACGCTATGTTCCGATGACAAGAAACCGGATGACAGGCATTGTGAGCCGAGGTGGTTCCATTATGGCAAAGTGGTGCCTTTCACATCATAAAGAAAATTTTCTGTATGAAAGGTGGGATGATATTTGTGACATCATGGCAGCCTATGATGTGTCCTTTTCTATAGGAGATGGATTGCGCCCCGGTTCAATTGCTGATGCCAATGACGAAGCCCAGTTTGCCGAACTTAAAACCCAGGGGGAATTAACCACCCGAGCATGGAATAAGGGGGTTCAGGTAATGAATGAAGGCCCCGGACATGTTCCTATGCACATGATCAAGGAAAATATGGACAAGCAGTTAGACTGGTGCCACGAAGCCCCTTTTTACACGCTTGGCCCCTTAACCACTGATGTTGCCCCAGGTTACGATCATATAACTAGTGGAATAGGAGCTGCCATGATTGGATGGTATGGTTGTGCCATGCTTTGCTATGTGACTCCCAAAGAACACCTAGGCCTTCCTGATCGTCAAGATGTCCGTGAAGGTGTAATCACTTACAAACTTGCTGCCCATGCAGCAGATCTTGCTAAAGGACACCCTGGTGCCCAATACCGCGACAATGCATTATCAAAAGCACGTTTTGAGTTTCGATGGGTTGACCAGTTCAATCTGTCTTTGGATCCTGAAAAAGCCAAAGAATTTCACGATCAAACACTACCTCAAGATAACGCAAAGACTGCACATTTTTGCTCCATGTGCGGACCTCATTTTTGCTCCATGAAAATATCTGAGGATGTCCGAAGATTTGCAGATGAACAAGGGTTAAGCAATGAGACTGAGGCTATCGATGTGGGTATGGCACAAAAAGCAAAAGAATTTCTTGATTCAGGTGCTGAAATATATTCTGGGCCACCTCCAAAAGAATGAAGGTATTTCTGAACGATAAATTAAAAGATTTAGAAGATGGATTGGACCTTGAGGGCCTATCCATTGAGTTGGGTTTGGCCAACATGAAAGGCTGGGCTATCGCAGTAAACGAATCCATTGTCCCCAAAGAAAAACATAAGCTTACAACTTTACAGGATGGTGATCGGATTTTGCTCATACAAGCTACTCAGGGTGGTTAATGGAACACCCTTTAGCCATATTGATTTCCGCCGCATCCTTAAGGGATGGTGAAGCAGGTATAATATCGGATTTGTTTGAAGTGGGTTTGCAAAGATTTCACCTACGCAAACCAGATGCCACAGCATCCGAGGTAGCAAAACTCTTAGGTCAAATTCCCGATATTTATCATGGTCGGATTGTCCTCCATCGCTTTCCTGAGCTAATAAAAGATTTTTCGCTTTGTGGATACCATCATTACTCAAAAGAAAAACTGGTCGAAACGAAGGGGACGATTAGTCGTTCACTCCATAAACTTGATGAACTCAAAAATTTAAATGAACCATTAGATTATTGCTTCTTTGGTCCAGTTTATGAATCAATTTCCAAAAAAGGGTATATCCCCAAGGTTTCCCTGCCCGAATTGGGTGGTCTTCTCTACAACTTAAAAAAGGAAAGTTCTAAGAAACCATTAATCTATGCCCTCGGTGGAGTAAGAAGACGCAAAATACCTGAACTTTTTAACCTCGGGTTTGATGGTGTAACTTTACTTGGATCGATTTGGGGGAAAAAAGACCCGGTTGCTGCATTTGAACGATATCAATTTATTGAGCGCAGCGTTTGGGCTCAAAAGGAAAAGGAAAAAGGAATCCTACAAAGATTACTTGGAAAAGAAGATTGAGTGCCTATGAACAATTCAATCATGTGCCTAACCCGAGATTCCTCTGAGTATTCCCACGACCAGCAAGTAAAAGATTTTATTCAAGGAGGAGGGCAATTCATTCAGTTACGATCCAAATCCCTTCCTAGTGAAGTATTATACCAACAGGCAAATAGGGCGGTGACTTATGCCAAGGCATATCAGGCAAAACTTATTATAAACGACCACATTGAACTGACTCGTAAAGTAGATGCTCACGGAGTACATCTTGGTGCGAACGATGGATCGGTAGCAAAAGCTAGAAAAATTCTGTCTTCTAAGAAAATTATTGGAAAAACCGTACATTCGATCGAAGAAGCTTTATGTGCCAAAAAAGATAAACCTGACTATGTCGGGATGGGACCTTACCGAACCTCTTCCACAAAAAAAAATCTTCGGCCTGTTTTGACTAACTATCAATTTCAACAGATTGTGAAAATCCTAGACCCAATACCCGTCTATTTGATTGGTGGTTTGTGCAAAGATGATTTTCCATTGATCGAATCCCTTGGTGTTCAAGGACTCGCATTGTGCTCGGCTTTATTTTCCGGTAAAAACCTAATGGATCAGACAAGATTGATAGTTAATAAAAGCCGAGCCTATTCCCGTCTAACAATTTACTAATTTGCTATGAAAACTGACCCTTTAGAAATTGCTGGTGTTACATTTACTTCCCGACTGTTTGTAGGAACCGGTAAGTTTTCATCCGGTCAAGTTCTCCAAGAAACTGTAAGGTCAAGCGAATCAGAACTGGTCACCGTAGCGATGAAGCGTGCTAATCCACGGGGTCTAGAAGATTCAATCCTTGATTATTTATCAGATAAAAATATCAAAATCCTTCCAAATACCTCTGGTGTAAGGAATGCTAAGGAAGCTGTATTTGTGGCTCAAATGGCAAGAGAGGCTCTTAATACTAACTGGTTAAAACTCGAGATTCATCCCGATCCGAAATACCTCATGCCTGACCCCATTGAAACTCTTTTAGCTACAGAAGAGTTAGCCAAAGAAGGTTTTGTTGTATTGCCTTACTGCCACGCAGATCCCGTGCTTTGCAAAAGGCTTGAAGATGCGGGTGCCTCAGCTGTTATGCCTCTGGGATCTCCTATAGGAAGCAATCGCGGCCTGGATAGTCGGGAATTTTTACGAATTATCATCGAACAATCAGAGCTTCCAGTAGTAGTAGATGCAGGCATAGGTGCCCCCTCGCATGCAGCCGAAGCTTTGGAGATGGGTGCCTCAGCTGTATTAGTAAACACTGCATTAGCGGCGGCCAAAGATCCCTCCCAAATGGGAATTGCCTTCAGGAAATCGGTCGAAGCTGGAAGACTTGCTTATCTCGCTGGCTTAGGTGGGGAATCTCGCACAGCTCAAGCAACATCTCCGCTTACAAGTTTTTTAGACTAAATTTTTCCGTGACAAAACCCTCCTCTTTTTCACACTTTTTAAAAGGTCAGGACTGGTCCGCCCATTCATCGAGCCTCCAGCAAATTGGTCCCCAGCAAATTGAATTTGCACTCAAGCGGCAAGGGCAGGGCGGAATCGATGATTTAAGAGCCCTACTTTCTCCACTGGCTGGAGAAAAATACCTCGAAGATATGGCCAAGCTCAGTCATTCCCTTACCCGAAAGAGGTTTGGCCAAGCAATTCGACTGTTCGCCCCCATGTATCTGTCGAATGAATGTAACAATGTTTGCGACTATTGCGGATTCAGTATGCATAATAAGATTGCCCGCAAAACGCTGACCGATTTGGAAATTTTGCGGGAGGCCGGAATTCTCAAGAAACGAGGCTTTGATCATGTTTTGCTTGTAACTGGAGAGTCAAACCAACAGGTAGGTATGAATTACCTATCCCATGCAATTGACCTACTTCGTCCGCACTTTGCTAACCTCTCTATCGAAGTACAACCTTTGAGTTTAGATAATTATTCTTCACTCATTGAACATGGCATCCATGCAGTAATGGTTTATCAGGAAACCTACGATCAGGAAAGTTACTCCAGGCATCACCTCAAGGGAAAGAAAACAAACTTTGAATGGCGGCTTGATACTGCTGACCGTCTGGGACAAGCAGTCGTCAATAAAATCGGATTGGGTTGCCTTTTCGGTCTGACTGAAGACTGGAGGGTTGATGCTTTTTATGCAGGCATGCACTTGGACTATTTAGAAAGACGTTATTGGCAGACCAGTTATTCGATGTCATTCCCACGGATACGCCCCTATGAGGGAGATAACATTGTGGCAGTCGATTTAAAAGATCGAGATCTCGTTCAGTTACTATGCGCCTTTCGTATATTTAACCACGAATTGGAAATTACTCTATCCACGAGGGAAAGCCAACAACTCAGAGAAAATCTTCTCCCATTAGGTGTTACCACAATGAGTGCTGGTTCGAAAACCAATCCAGGTGGCTATGCAGAAGAGTCGCAATCCCTTGAACAGTTCTCCATATCAGACGAAAGGTCTCCGAGAGAAGTCTCCGCCATGCTAAAGTCCAAGGGTTATGATCCTGTATGGAAGGATTGGGACTCTTCCTATGATAAGCCTCGAATGACAAATTTTGATTCCCCCAGCTTAGAACAAACAAACTCCACTCAGGTTGCAGCTTCCTTTTAGCAGGAATTAATAAACATGACTGAATTGAATGAAGGCGAAGTTGAGCAGTATAGTAGGCACCTTTCCCTCAAGGACTTTGGACAGGAAAGTCAAATTAAACTAAAAGAATCGTCAGTTTTGGTGATAGGGGCGGGTGGATTAGGTTGCCCTGTCCTCCAATACCTAGTCGCTGCCGGTGTCGGCAAAATTGGCATCGTAGATAATGATGTGGTTGAATCCTCCAATCTACAAAGGCAAATTCTTTTCAACCATGATGACATCGGTGCTCCAAAAGCCAAGGTAGCGGCTGCCAAACTTACCCGCTTAAACCCATTCATCAAAATTCATCCCATTATTGAACGATTAAAGAAGGAAAACGCTGAATCCCTATTCAGTGATTACGATTTAATTGTGGATGGAACAGATAATTTCTCAAGCCGTTACCTGATTAATGATGCATGTATCATTTTTGGAAAACCTTTGATTCATGGATCTATTCATTTATTCGAGGGAATGGTCAGTGTATTTAACTTTAAGGATGGTCCCACCTATCGTTGCCTCTTCCCTGAACAACCTGATTCCTCAAGCATTCCTTCTTGTGCCGAAGCTGGAGTACTTGGCGTGCTCCCCGGAATCATTGGATGTATACAGGCAATGGAAGCCATCAAGGTGATCACAGGGCAAGGACAACCTTTATCTGGTAAAGTACTAACCTACGATTCTCTCTCCAACAGTACTCGCATGATTAATCTTCAAGCACTTCCCAAGAGCAGGGAGATTAAAGAACTCCCAGATGCATGTGAACCATGCGCAACCCCCTCTCAAAAAATGTGCCTGAATAAAGAAATTGTAGAGATTTCTGAGTATGAATTGAGAGAAATGATG
Source organism: Candidatus Chordibacter forsetii (assembly GCF_964187505.1). Classification (NCBI taxonomy): domain Bacteria; kingdom Pseudomonadati; phylum Verrucomicrobiota; class Opitutia; order Opitutales; family Candidatus Seribacteraceae; genus Candidatus Chordibacter; species Candidatus Chordibacter forsetii. The sequence goes on along the minus strand of NZ_CAXLML010000021.1, from coordinate 12,681 downwards.
GCAGAGAAAAAAGATCTGCAAATATTAGATGTCCGAGAAGACTGGGAAAGGTTGCAATCGAGAATCGATCCATCGTTACATCAACCCTTGGGTAACTTGGTTAACTCGTTACCTGTTTCTCCATTGGATTGTTTAATTCCAGAAAAAGATGTTGTTGTTTATTGTAAAGCGGGGGTTCGTAGCCGTATGGCTTGTGAAGCACTTCAATCGATAGGTTTTAATCATCTTTTTAACTTAACTCCGGGTATGGACGGTTGGATGAATACATTTCCGAAGTTTACTCATCGTGGATAAAACCACATCCAAAAAAATAGGCATCATTGGAGGAACAGATTCTTCGGGGGGTTCCGGTCTTTTTGCAGACAAAGAGACTATATATGAACTGGGCGATAGGCCCTTTGCCGTGATCAGTGCAATAACCCAGCAATGCAATTCATCCAAAATAAGAATTCATGCGGTTCCAGCTTTAGGTTTGGAAAGTCAATTAGATGGGCTACTTCAGGAAGAACTAGACGCGATCAAAATTGGTATGCTGCCAGACGAATCATCCGTCAGAAAGGTGGGAGAATTCTTAAATAAATCTTCCTGTACAAAAGTGATCTTAGATCCAGTTCAAATGACGAGTAATGGCCACTCCCTTATTACCGATAAAGGATGGGAATGCTTAATTAAGGATTTAATACCAAGAGTTAACCTAGTAACCCCAAACTTACAAGAAGCCGGTAAATTGCTTAATATCAATAACTCGGAAAAAATAAGCCCCGTTTTCCTCGCTAATGAATGCTCAAAACTTGGGGCTCAATCGATTCTGTTAAAAGGAGGACATGGTGACGGAGAGCAGTCAACTGACTTATTGGTTGAGGGTACGAGCCCAGTAATCGAATACAAATGGGAAAGAATTACTGGAGGTACAAAAGTTCGAGGTACCGGCTGTCGCCTTGCATCTGCCATCTCGTGCAACTGGGCAAAGACAAATCATCTTGCCAATTCCGTCAAAGAAGCAGGCAAGCACCTACAAAATTACATTCGCCTAAAGGCCGCTTAGCGACCTAACGCCTTACGGATTAGTTCTTCGGTTGTACAATCTTTACCCAGCACATCTGCTGCTCTTCGAACTGCTTGATCCGCATCCGTAGCCTTGTAACCCAATGTGAGGAGGGCGGAAACAGCATCTCCATAGATTCCTAAATCCTGGGAAAGTGAGCTTTCGTTATCTACTGAAATTGGACTGGAGGCATTTACTGCAGGAGAAGCGATCGTTGTACCCTTAGGCAGTACCTTATCCTTTAATTCAACCACAATTCTTTCAGCAGTCTTCTTTCCTAATCCCTGTGCTTTGGAAAGCATACCCACATCACCATGAGCGATTGAATTCTTAAGCGTCGGTAGGGAGAGAGAACCAAGAAGATTTAAGGCAATTTTGGGACCGATGCCTGAAACCTTATCCACAATCATCCGAAAAAAATCACGGGATTCCCGATCAATAAAACCATAAAGTGTTTGAGAGTCCTCACGATAGGTTGCCTGCATATGCAATCTCACCGACTCGCCAAGTGCGGGTAATTTCTCGGAAGTTGTCAAGGGAACATGAATTTCATACCCGATACCTCCAGTTTGAATGACCGCCAAGTTCAATTGGCACTCGATTAGTTTACCTTCAATAAATGCAATCATTTTGCCCAAGATGTTAGCCCCAGTACGTCCTGCATCGAATAGAGACCAGGCGAATTACCAACCACCCATTTTGCTGCCCTTAGTGCACCTGCAGCAAAGATTTTCCTGTCAGTTGCACGATGAGTCAGTTCAATCCTTTCACCCATACCTGCAAAAAGTACAGTATGATCACCCACAACATCTCCTCCACGCAGAGCGTGAGAACCAATTTCCTTGGCCGGGCGCGCCCCAACCATTCCGCTTCGCCCGTGAGCAATTTGATCATCACCAAGCTCGCGAGATTCTTTCAGAATTTCCAATAGCCGATCTGCGGTTCCACTAGGAGCGTCTTTTTTCAATCGATGATGCATCTCGATGACTTCAGGATCAAAATCAGATTGGCCATCCAGTACGCGAGCAGCTTGCTCGGTCAAATAAAAGAGCAAGTTTACACCTGTGGAAAAATTTCCTGCCCAGACCATGGGTATCTTCGAGGAAATAGCCTCGATTTCGGCCTTTTCACTCGGTTCATGTCCAGTAGTTCCAATCACCATAGGTTTACCTGCAGCTGAAGACAAGCGAGCGAGGGGAAGTGTCGCTTCCCGAAGAGAAAAATCAATTACTACATCGCAGGAATCAATCCCTTGCGCGGGATCATCCCCCAAATCTACCGGAAAAGAAATAGTACAACCATGCTCTTGAGAAATTAAAGAAATAGCTTGGCCCATACGCCCACCGGCTCCGCAAAGTAAAATATTCAAGCTCATAAAACTACTCTTTCAGGAATGGAAAGTTTCTCCCCTAACCCTTTCAACAAATCATGGTTTGCAGAGGAAGCTGCAATCAGAGGTGAGCGAACTTCGGAAGATTCAATCAGCCCTTTCATTTGCATAAGAGTTTTAACCGGAACGGGATTAGGTTCACAAAAAAGATCAGTAAACAATTGGTAGTTTGACAGATGAATTTTACGGGCTCTCTCATAATCACCTACCAATGCGAGGTTAACCATTTCCGTAACGAGCTCAGGAACTAAATTCGAGGCCACACTAACCACGCCCTTTGCACCGCATGCCATAAAGGGCAGGGTAAGACCATCGTCTCCGGACAAGACTACAAAATTCTCATCAATCGAGATCAAGGTTTCTGAGACTTTTGACGACCTCCCCCCCGCTTCCTTGAGGGCACAAACATGAGGGTATTTTTCACGCAGGCGACAAACAACTTCTGTAGAAATCTCAATTCCACACCTTGAGGGTATCGAATATAAGACGATTGGTTTTTCAGTGCTCTCGGCTAGGGCACTAAAATGAGCAAATAAGCCCTCCTGGCTGGGTTTATTGTAATAAGGTGCAACGAGCAGAAAGGCATCCGCCCCAGCATCATCAGCAGCTTGGGTAAGAGAAAGTGCTTCGGTAGTCGAATTCGCACCAGTTCCAGCAATTACCAGACTCTTACCGTTAGCACCGTCAATGCAGGTACGTATAACCTGTAGGTGTTCCGATTCTGAAAGGGTGGGGGATTCTCCAGTGGTCCCGCATGGAACTATACCTGAGACATCTGTCTCCAACTGCCTTTCGATCAAGCGTTCCAAATCTGCATATGCAACCGCACCATCCGACATTGGGGTAACCAATGCAGTGTGCACTCCGTGAAGTCGATTCTTGTCCATTGTTTGGTTTTATGAAATAATAGTTATTTACACTTAAGTGTTCTTCTTTGACTTTTGTCGAGAGAAACACGGGGTGGTCAACTTTTTAATGGTGGAAACGCAAAGGATTCGCAATTTTTGTATCATAGCGCATGTCGATCACGGCAAGACAACCTTGTCTGATCGATTACTTGAACGCACCCACACGGTGATGCAAAGAGAAATGAAAGAACAACTTCTTGATTCCATGGATTTGGAAAGAGAGCGTGGGATCACCATTAAGTGTCATCCCGTAACCATGAAATATCTGGCTAAAGATGGACAGGACTACACCTTTAACCTCATAGATACTCCAGGCCATGTAGACTTTGCATATGAAGTTTCAAGAAGCTTGGCCGCTTGTGAGGGTGCCCTGCTTTTGGTCGACGCCTCACAGGGAGTGGAGGCCCAAACTTTGGCAAATGCTCAACTAGCAGATGCTCAGGGACTTAGCATTATACCGGTTATCAACAAAGTGGACTTACCAAGTGCAGATGTGGATCGAGTTTCTAATCAAATCGAGGAGATTCTTGCCATACCAGCGGAAGAAATCATTCTTGCCAGTGGAAAGTCTGGAATTGGAGTGGATGATATTCTCGAAGCGGTTGTCCACCGACTTCCTCCTCCAAGATGGACGGACCATACAAAACCAAGAGCTCTTATTTTTGACAGCCAATACGACGCTTACCGCGGAGTTATTTGCTACCTGAGGGTATTTTCTGGAACATTTTCTGATAATGCCTCACTTTTGTTGATGAGTGATCAAAGGAAAACCCAAGTTAAAGAATTGGGAACCTTTGTTCCAACTCCATCCCCGAAGCCCACGCTTGGTGAAGGAGAAGTAGGCTATGTAGTCACCGCGATCCGTGATGTGGCAGACATAAAGATCGGTGATACCTTAACTCTTGCGGATACGCCATCAGACAAAATGCTTCCTGGATATAAAGAAGTAAGGCCTATGGTATTTAGTGGTTTATACCCTTTGGATACTTCGGACTATCAAAAGCTCAAGCGCAGCGTGGGTAAACTCAGGTTAAACGATGCCTCCTTTAGTTATCAGGCAGAAACCTCAGTCGCTTTAGGGTTTGGGTTTCGTTGCGGTTTTCTTGGTTTACTCCACATGGAAATTATTCAAGAAAGACTGAGAAGGGAATATGAAATCGATCTTATATCGACCTACCCAAGTGTAATATACCGAGTAACCCTAACAACAGGTGAGACCATTGAAGTGGATAATCCTTTAGAACTTCCGGATCCCTCCGAGATTGGAAAAATTGAAGAGCCCACAATTGTTGCCCGTATACATGCCCCCAATGAATCCATAGGAGATTTGCTTGCTCTAGTCACAGAAAAAAGAGGAACTTGTACCGACACAGAGACCATTGACGAAACCCGTGTCATGCTCACTTGCCATCTGCCTCTTAACGAAATCTTAGTCGATTTCAATGATCGTTTAAAAAGTGTGACTCATGGGTATGGATCCATGGATTACGACATGGACGAGTATTCTGAATCTGCCTTAGTCCGCATGGAGATTATGGTAAATGCTGAACCCGTTGATGCTTTCTCAACGATTGTCCACAGGGACAAGGCTGAATCAAGGGGTAGGGTGCTCTGCTCCAAACTTAAGGATATTTTACCTAGGCAATTATTTAAAATAGCCCTTCAAGCAGCGATTGGTGGAAAAGTAATTGCCCGAGAAACTATCAGTGCGATGCGCAAAGATGTTACAGCAAAATGCTATGGTGGTGATATTTCCAGAAAACGTAAATTATTGGATAAACAAAAAGAGGGAAAAAAGAGGATGAAACAAATCGGCAATGTAAACATTCCCCAGGAAGCGTTTGTACAAATACTTAAGAGTTCAAATTGATCCAATTTTCGTTTGATCATTAAATGATAGTTTCAAATTTCTCATTCTAGTAACATATGACCGTTATGAACGAAGACCGAAGAGCAAACCGCAGAGAAAAAAAGGGGGCCAAAGAACTTTTGCGCATCGGCTTAAAGGTATGGTTTTATCGAAAGGACCGATTACCCCCAATCGAAGAAAGAGCCTTACAAATTGCCAACCAAGGATTACGGGATGCCATCAAAACAAAAGCTATAAGCTCGAAGGAGCTAGAAAAGAAAGCACGAATTTTGGATGATGCACTTCGAAAATCAGGTGGTCATTACTATCACAAAAAGAATTGGGTGGAAAATGTAGAAATGTTCCTCGTTGCCGCAATTGTTATTTTAGGAATACGCAGCTTTTTTGTTCAGCCTTTTATTATTCCAACGAATTCTATGTATCCTTCGTTTTACGGAATGACCCCTTATGTTTATGAGGATGAAACGCCAAACTTTCTTGAACGGGGAGCGGATAAACTTCTACTTGGTGCCTCTCACTACAGAATGGAAGCCGAATCTTCAGGCACCCTATATTTGGTTCTTCAAAATGGGTCCAGTCACCGTTATGTTCAGGCAAATTTTCCAAATGGGCGGTTTTTCATTATTCCCACGATGGTAAGAGAATATGTCTTTGAAATTGGGGGGAAAGAGCACTCTATCAAAGTACCAGCAGAGTTTGATATGGATGAATTATTATCCAAGAAATTTGCCGGCATAGAAAATCTTCGCGATCTACCCATGGTAATTGCCCAGGATGAATCACTTAGCCGAGGTAGATTGAAACTTTCAGAAAGAAAGTTTGTGAAGGGAGAAATTCCACTAGCTTTTGATGTGTTGCTTGGAGATGCCTTGTTTGTTGACCGCATGAGTTACAACTTCATAACTCCAAAAGCTGGAGATCCGATTGTTTTCAGAACAGCCAGCATTGATCGATTTAACTATGAACTTGGAACTAAAACCTTTTCTCAGATTGGAGAAGATAAATATTACATTAAACGACTTGTTGGCGAGCCTGGGGATAAATTGGAAATGCGCGTACCTGAATCTATTTTTACCAATGGAACCGATGTAAGAAAAGGCGTACCTGGGATTTTATTTCGTAATGGTCAGCACATAAATGGATGCAATGCATTTGAACAAAATCGAAAACAAACCAATTTTTTTGCTGAATCATTTAAAGATGAACTCATTTCAGGTTATCCAGGTTACCGGGCTGATGGACTTCTATCCAACCGATCCATTTTAAAAGTCCCTCACAAAAATGATTCTGATAATCCAACTGGATTAAATGGTTACTTTGCGATGGGCGACAATTCTACGGATAGCCTGGATGGAAGAGCCTGGGGCTTTGTTCCTGAGAATGAATTAGTCGGCCGTGCACTATTTGTTTACTATCCCTTCACCAAACGCTGGGGTTTTAGTGAATAGTTCGCACAATATACATTATGTCTAATAAGGATTTCTCAATAGTGCCCTCTGTTCAGAATTTACCCCAATGGTTAAATCATCGAGCGGCTGGTGTACTACTACATCCAAGTTCACTACCAGGTGGATATGGCATAGGTTGCCTAGGTCAGTCTGCCCGTGATTGGATTGATTTTTTATCGGATGCAGGTTTTTCCTACTGGCAAATGTGTCCAGTTGGACCCACTGGTTTTGGAGATTCACCCTACCAAGTATTTTCTTCATCAGCCGGAAATCCATACTTTATAGATTGGGAGCCATTAATCTCACTTGGATACATAAGGAATGAAGATTTGCATTCAATTAATCATTTTGCTCCCTTCCAAGTGGATTATGGATCTCTATGGGAAACTTTTTTTCCGCTCATGCGGGTTGCACACAGAAATTTCCTTAAGAATTCACTCCCTCTTGAAAAGAAGTACGGCAGCCTCGATGAATTTAAAAAAATACATACCAGCTGGCTTGATCCCTTTGCAAAATTTCAAACTCTCAAGACCAAGAATGATTTAAAGCCTTGGTGGATGTGGGATGATGAAGATAAAAATGCTGAAAAATATCGAATTCCTGATGCATGGTCAGAGGAGTATGATTTCCATATCTTCCTACAATTCATTTTTCGCTCTCAGTGGGAAATCATTCACCAATATGCAAAATCCAAGAAGGTATCACTCATAGGAGACTTGCCCATTTATGTGGCTCCGGATTCTTCAGATACTTGGAACAACCCTGAGCTTTTTCAAATAGGTAAAGATGGCAAGTTTCAAGCTGTTGCCGGAGTACCACCTGATTATTTTAATGAATCCGGTCAATTATGGGGAAATCCGTTATATGACTGGGAAAAGATGCATACCAATGGCTACGATTGGTGGGTTAACAGAATTCAAGATCAACTGGATCTTTTCGAAGTTGTGAGAATCGATCACTTTCGAGGATTTCATGATTACTGGTCCATTCCAGAAGGATCTACAGATGCAAAAAGGGGGGAATGGGAAACAGGTCCCGGCGCGAAGTTTTGGGAAAAAATGAAAAAATCATTCCCCCTCCTTCCCTTCTTAGCTGAAGACTTAGGTGACATCAACAAAGGGGTTCGAAACTTAAGAATTTCTTCTGGGTTACCTGGTATGGCGGTACTTCAATTTGCCTTTGATGGAAACCCACAAAACCTATACCTCCCGCATAACCTATCAAAAGACCTTGTTCTCTACACCGGCACTCATGATAACGACACCTCTGGCGGATGGTATTACTCGACCGATGAAGAAACCCGTTCCTTCTTTCGAAACTACCTTAATATCGATGGATCCACCCCTGGTTGGGATATGCTCAGGCATGCCTACCGCAGCGTTTCTCAACTTGTTGTAGTGCTTGCACAAGACTTACTCTCATTAGGGAGTGAAGCCCGACTCAATACTCCAGGAGAACCTTGCGGAAACTGGCAGTGGAGAATGACGGCGGAGCAATTCACCAACCTCAGAAACCATTCATGCGGTTATCTCAGAGAACAAGCTATTCTTGCAGACAGGTTCAGGGAGAAGCTAAGGTAGTATCATAATATTTGAGTTGATGAAAAAAAATACGCAAGCCCGTTCAGATTACCCAAAGATATCAAGCTTGCTTCCTTATTTTTTACACCTTAAGCCTTACTGGATTCCCTTTACTGGTGCACTATTTTTTGGGGTGATTTATGGAATTTCAAGTGGTTTTGGACTTCCCTTCATGACCGATCAAATATTCCCCAAAATTTTCCCATCCAATGAAAATGCCATCCGGTTAACAAGTTGGGAGATTTTCATTTATGTCTGCTGGTTTCCTTTAGTCTTTCTGATTCGTGGGGTCAGCAGCTTTTTTAACTCTTATCTCATTAACTTTTGTGGGATGAAAGTATTGGAAAAAATACGGATTGAAGTATTTGCCAAAATCCAACGCCTCCCCCTTTCCTTTTTTCAACGCCACAAATCTGGAGACTTGCTCAGCCGCGTTACTGCAGATACCGCTCAACTACAGTCTGCCGTCCTTTCAGTTAGTAATGATTTGATCCGTCAACCCATCACATTTATTGGTGCGATCACAGCCCTGACCGTGATGGCCTTCCAACGGGAAGGTATGGCCTTCGTCCTTCTTTGCTTAGTGGCGATTCCTCTTTGTGTATTCCCTATTCGAAAAATTGGCTCATTGCTGATGAAAAAAGCACTCGATCTTCAACAAAGAGCAGGCGGCTTATCCTCGGTTTTGAATGAAAACCTATCCGGACCCGCAGAAATTCGCTCACTTAATTTACAAGATCGTGAAATTGGGCGCTTTCGTGAACAATCTGAAAAATTTTTAACCGCTCGGATGAAAGTCGTCAAATACTCTCATATCCTGACGCCGTTAATTGAAATCATCACCGCTACCGGAATCTCAGTAGCTATTTTCCAAGCCGCCCGCACATCTATTCATTTGGATGCGGTAATTCCAGTAATTGTGGCCCTCTACATGTCTTACGAACCAGTTAAAAAACTCGGATCTATCCACAACACGATCAAAGAAGGCTTAGCATCGCTTAAAAGATTACATGAAGTGCTCTATGCAGAGGAAACGATAACTGAACCACAGTCCCCCACCCCGCTCAAGAAAATCAATGGAAAACTAGAGTTCAATAATGTATCGTTTCATTACCCACTGCTTGAAGAGGGAAAGATAAAACAGGCAACAGCACTTGATTGCATGAATTTAACAATTGAACCAGGTGAAGTAGTTGCAATCGTTGGACCAAGCGGTGCAGGAAAAACCACTTTAGCCGGATTGCTCAACCGCCTGCACGACCCAACATCAGGAAATGTGCTCCTGGATGGCAAGGACCTTCGAGATCTTTCACTTGTGGAACTCAGGGAAGCAATTGCGTCCGTCCCACAAAAACCTTTTCTTTTTGACGATACTATCGGGGAAAACATTAGACTTGGACAATCTATTCATTCGACGGGCACAGTTGAGGATGCTCTTAAAAATGCAAACGCCTGGGAATTTGTATCCTCCATGGGTATGAAAACCAATCAGAAAATTGGGGAAAAAGGAAGCCGGGTTTCAGGAGGTCAATTACAAAGACTGGCTCTAGCTCGGGCTTTTTACCGGAACTCCCCTATCCTTCTTTTGGATGAAGCCACATCTGCACTTGATACAGAAAGTGAAGAAAAAATACACCAAGCCATGAAAAAGCTTACCCAAGGGAAGACCACTATTATGATAGCCCATCGTTTTAGTTCGATTCGCTTGGCAAACCGCATCTTAGTAATGAAAACTGGAAAGATCATTGCCGACGGTTCTCACGAAGAAGTTTACAAAAATTGCCATCTTTATCGCACACTTTTCGATAACCAGACTGAATAATTTATTTTAGCAATCCGAGCTTTCTTTCTTCTTCTGAAAGCACTGGATATAGATCTGCAAACCGTCGCTTGGAGGGCCATTTGGAAAAGACTCTGTAGGTTTTAATCGCATTGGAATAACCGAACGAAAGAAAGTAAGTGAATGGCAACAAAACCAACTGATCAAAGGCAACTCTAACCAAACTCCATGAGATTGATAAAAAAGAAGATAACCCGAATGAAGGACAAAAAGTAGTGTCGAAAAAGGCCCACCCGCTAAAATAAAAAAATATTTGTACTTCGCTAAACTTTTAACAGAAAAGGTTGTTAAGCCCTCCTGACCATGTCTAAGAGAAAATTCAACAGATAAATTCTTCCCCAACCTGAAAAACTTCCCGCCAGGTCTGCCGACTCGAAGCGTTACCTCACTAGAGGTCAGAAAACAGGCAACGAGTGAATGACCAAGCTCGTGAAAAAAAGTTGCCAAGGGACGAATTAACCAAATTCCAAGCCAGGCTATCATAATATAGGGAATACCGCTCAAACTAAAATAATCAATGGATGACATGGAAAAGATTTAAAATTAAAAGAAAAAGGATTGATACAGGATGGTGCTTAATGCAAGGTTTCGAGTTGTTGATTGATCATTCATGTTTCGTTTTTTTAAGCAAGTATTCTCAAGTAAGAAACTTGAAGTGCGGGTGCCTCACGCTCGTGGATTACCCCTTACCGACATGAACCAATACGGCGAAGAAGCGGAATCCAGGCAATGGATAGGAGTCGACTTGGATGGAACGTTAGCTGAGGCTGAAGCATGGAAAGGTTTTGAGCATATCGGAAAGCCAGTACCCAATATGGTTAAAAGGTTAAAGATTTGGTTGGAACTTGGTTACCGCGTTAAAATTGTTACCGCACGGGCACAAAACCCCGACCTAGCAATACCACCAATATTAGAATGGTTAGAAAAGCATGGTCTTCCACAGTTAGAGGTAACCAATGCTAAAGATATGGACATGATCGAATTATGGGACGATCGGTGCGTTCAGGTTATACCCAACACAGGAAACCCAATCGGGCCTAATCCTGACCCCTACCGGCAACGATAATCTCCCAAGGTTTTAACCTACTGGAAAACTTGAATTGGTGGGGCAAAATTGTCGGATCGGGAGTCGGTATGCTCGCTGGTCCCTTATCTGCATTGATTGGGGGTGCTATAGGGCACTTCATTGATCATAAAAGTAAAGAACCTGCGGAAGAAAAAAGAGCTAAATTAATGTACTACGCTTATTTTTTTTCTTCTGCAGCAAAAGTCGCCAAAGCTAATGGGAGCATCTCAGAAATGGAAATTCTGAAGGTTGAAAACTTGATCCAAAAAATGAGCCTTGCACCTAACTTGGAAAAATTTGCCAAAGATATATTTCGCAAAAGTAAGGTAAACTCGAGGCACATATCTGAAGACTTTAAGGAGTGTGCCAAGCTCGTTCGTCATGAGCAATCAATTGCTTATTCTTTCATGGGCGGACTTTTTGAAATTGCCACATGTGATGGAGTTCCATCAAGCAAAGCACAAATAAAATGCCTACTATTGGGGGAGAAATATTTCAAAATGCCTCCCGGAACAATCCGCTCGTGGTATGCTGGGGGATACATCACTACCCCTTCAGGCGAGCCAGGCGACCAACTCAAAGAATGCTTCGATATTTTAGGCGTCTGCCCCAACGCAAAACATGAAGTAATCAAGAAATATTACCGAAAAAAAATTAGCACCTTTCACCCCGATTTATTAGAAAGTAAAAATTTACCTAAGGAGTTAATTATTTTGGCAAAGGAACAAGTCATTCGAGTGAACTTAGCCTATGAAAAAATAAAAGAAGTTCGTGGATTCAAATAACTATCCTACCATCTTCCATCCAATATTTTCGGTGCGAAAGGTCGGCAAGTTTTTCGTTATGAGTTACAAGTATGACCGATAAACCAGTTTGCTTAGCCATACGATCAAGCAATTCGAATACACCTTCTGAATTTGAACTGTCCAAATTCCCCGTTGGCTCATCAGCAAGTAAATACTTCGGTGAATTGGCTAAAGCACGAGCAATGGCCACTCTTTGCTGTTCCCCGCCAGATAATTTATAAGCGGGGCGTTGAGCCTTACTTTCAAGGCCAAGTTCAGACAATAGCTCATTGGCTTTTTGATTAGCACTGTACTCGTCTTTGCCCTGTTTTAAGAGAGGTAGGCGAATATTCTCAATTGCAGTTAACTCTTTAATTAAAAAATGAAACTGAAAAACAAATCCTATAAAATGATTTCTAGCTTTAGTTCGCTCATCATCCTCGAAATTTTGAACTTCTAAATCACCCATAAATACCTTTCCTGAATCCGGACGATCCAAAAGTCCCATTAAATAAAGCAGCGTACTTTTCCCACAACCTGAGGGACCAGCAATAGAGGTAATTTCTCCAGGTTTAGCTTCGAGGCTAACACCATTTAATACCTTTACGGTTCCGTTCGCCTCTGAAAAAGAATGAAACAAATTTTCTACTCTCATGGAACCATTAGGCATCATTTTATTTTTCTGAGAACAATCCATTACAGAGTCTCTCTAATAATCTTTGCCGGTTCTATACGAGCAGCACGACGAG
>NZ_CAXLML010000020.1:0-8491 GCF_964187505.1 Candidatus Chordibacter forsetii | reverse complement strand
TAAAATTCAAAAACTTGAAATAGATGGAGTGTATGGAAATTATAAACACTCAAGATTATATCCAAATCAAAACTTTGCTTCACATGTCCTTGGCTATGTGAACAAGGAAGGCAAAGCATGTATGGGTATAGAACTGATGGCTGACTATTATTTGCGAGGTCAGGACGGATGGAGAGAAAGTGAAAGGGATGGAAGGCGTAGAGAAATGCCACAGTTTCGATCGGTTGAATTTGATGCACGTGAAGGACTGAGCGTGGAGTTGTCTATAGACCGAGTTGTACAGGAACGCGTTGAGCAGGAAGTGACTAGAATTATGGAGGAGTTTTCTCCTGTAAGTGTTTCAATTATTGTCAGTGAACCAAGAACTGGTGAAATCTTGGCTATGGCTAACGGACCAAGTTTTGATCCAAATCTATACAATGATGTACCTTTAGAGAATCACAGGAATCGCTGTTTGACAGACCTTTATGAGCCTGGGTCTACCTTTAAGATAATACCTGTAGGTGCGGCACTTAATGAGAAAATATTAAGAACCGAGGATATTATTGATTGTTCAGTTTCAACCTACCAAAAAGGAAAAAAGAGATTGAGACTACCCAAGGATCATCATCCTTTAGGAAAGATTTCCCTTCACCAAGTAGTTCAGAAGTCTAGCAATCGGGGTGCAGCTCAGGTTGGTTTGATGCTTGGGCCTGAACGGCTTTATTCGTATTGCCGGGCATTTGGCTTTGGTGAGAGGACAAACCTAGGATTACTCGGCGAGAGAAAAGGAACTCTACATAAACCTGGAAATTGGGATGGCTTGACCATTACACGTTTGCCAATGGGGCATGCAGTTTCTGTAACTCCCATGCAAGTGCATGGATCGATGTGCGCAGTTGCAAATGGTGGAATTATGATGCGACCGTCTTTAATAAGAAGGGTTTTCGATGAGGAATCTAAAACTGTAATTCCATTTAAACCAAGAGCAGTCAGGCGTGTAGTTGATGAGCAGGTTGCGGATGAACTTTCAGAAATGCTTGTTTCTGTAGTTGGTCCAGAAGGTACTGCGAGGTCGGCAATGATTCAAGGATTTCAAGTTGCGGGAAAAACAGGAACAACACAAAAAATTATCGATGGAAAATATTCTAACACCCATCATGTAGCTTCATTTTCAGGATTTTTTCCTGCGGATAATCCAAGAGCAGTAATCACTGTTGTTGTTGATGAACCCAAAATGAAAAAAGGTAGGCTGGGCTACGGCGGAAGCGTGGCTGGACCATCTTTTAAAAATATTGCATCCCGTTTAATTACCTATTTGGGGATTCAACCAAAACCAAAAGAATTATCCTTAATCAGAGAACAAAAACTAGGGTTATAAGTTGTTATGAAAAAGAGTGATCAAGAAATAAACTGTGTGGATAGCGTAAAGTCGAGAATTACAAGGCATCGAGAATTAAGTAGTCTTACGGACAAGGATTTTAGTACAGATAAAAAGTTTCAAAACCAGGTTATTAAATCGATAAGTTCAGACAGTAGGAGAGTTAATCCTGGAGCAGCTTTTTTTGCTATTCCTGGCAATAGAACAAATGGTGATCTTCACATCCAGGAAGCATTAAATAGGGGAGCTAATGTAATTGTTTCTCAATCTGATGAGGTAAGCGTCCCCCATGGTGTGGCACGCGTAAAGGTAGCAGATGCCCGTAAATCCATGGCAAAGTTCACCAAAAAGTTTTATGACTCACCAGATGAATCATTAAGCCTTATTGGGATAACTGGAACCAATGGAAAAACCACGGTAAGCACTTTAACACATCATCTATTAGAGGAGCCTGGTTGCCCGGTAGGTTTGATCGGAACGGTACAGTATAATTTGGGAGACAGAGATGTTCCTTCATTTAAGACAACTCCAGAAGCTACCGATCTATATCCCATGTTAAAAAGTATGCTTGCTGCAGGTTGCAGTAGTTCGGTGATGGAAATAAGTTCTCACGGAATTCATCAGTCAAGAGTTAATGGAATTTCTCTTGAAATTGCAGTTTTTACGAACCTTACAAGGGATCATCTTGATTACCATGGAAGTATGGAGCAGTACTACCAGGAAAAGCGAAAACTTTTCAATGGTATGAACGGGCCGTTACCTAAAGTAGCTGTTATCAATGGAGATTGTCCCTATGGGAAAAGACTTATTCAGGAACTTCCACCACAAGTACAGGTTTTAACTTTTGGATTTGAAGCAGGGAATCAATTTTGTGCGAAAAACCTTACCCTCGATGCCGAAGGTTCCAAGTTTGTAATGGAAAGCCCATTAGGAAACACCGTTGTGGCTAGTCCTTTAATTGGGCGTTACAATGTTTCAAATGTTTTAGCCTCTTTTGCTATCATGCATGCAATGGGAAAAAGCGTGGTTGAATCGATCCACAAATTAAGAAGTTTCAAGGGTGTATGTGGAAGGATGGAGAGTGTAGATAGGGGGCAACCTTACCGTGTTGTTGTTGATTATGCTCATACACCCGATGCACTTCGTAATGCATTAGAAATGCTCAGGGAATGTACTAAGGGTAAGGTCAGGGTAGTTTTCGGATGTGGTGGTGATAGAGACAAGGGGAAGCGACTTGAAATGACTAGGGTCGCTTGTGCTGCCGCAGATCAGGTCTGGGCGACTTCAGATAATCCACGTACGGAAAGCATCGATTCTATATTTAGCGATATGCAAAAAGGTGTATGTAAAGGATCTGAAGTTTATTTTGTTGAAGACCGACGAAGAGCCATTGATTTAGCTTTAGATGCTGCCAGCGTGGATGATTGTGTACTTATCGCAGGCAAGGGTCATGAAGCTTATCAAGAGGTTCAATACACAGCGATTCCTTTTGATGATCGCTTAGTTGCGGGTGGTTTATTGGATGCAAAAGTTTTTGGAGGATAAATGTATCGTTTTGATCCAAATTCTTTAAGCCGTTGGAGTAATGGCAAATGGACTGATTCACCCAGCAATGGGGTAAACGGTTTTACTATTGATTCCCGAAAAGTTAGCTCGGGAGATATGTTTGTTGCAATTAAAGCAGATAGAGACGGGCATGATTTTATAGATCAGGCTACTAAGGAGGGAGCTGTTGCGGGACTGGTCGACCATCAAGTAGGTAATGCACAGTTACCCCAATTAGTTGTGGGTGATACCCTGTTATCGTTCCAGAGAATTGCCAAACTGCATAGAGCACAGTTTTCTGGAAAAGTGGTTGGAGTTACTGGCAGCTGTGGGAAGACATCCACGAAAGAAATTTTAAAAAAAATGTTGAACCAATCATTGTGTACGGAAGGGAACTTAAATAATTTCCTGGGAGTGCCACTGACCTTAACCCAAGTATGCGAGGGTGAGCACAAATTTGCTGTTGTAGAGGCTGGAATAAATCAAATGGGAGAAATGGAAGTTTTGACAGATATGATTTGTCCTGACCTTACCATTATTACTTCCATAGACCATTCTCATTTAGAGGGTTTGCAAACAATTGAAAATGTGGCCAATGAGAAAATAAGGCTATGGACACATGCAGCCGAAAAGTGCCTTGGTATTTTCCCTGAGGAATTAGTGCAGTACGAGAGTTTTAAAAAGGCTATCAGCGAAGAACGCCCACATATATTGATTAAAAAGGGTGGGCCGCAAGAGGAGGTTCAGGGCCCAAATCAGGTACTTTATAATATTTCAACTGAAACAAACGAGGGTGGGCATTCTGTCGTTCTAAATATTGAGCGTTTTGAGTGCCCTCCTCTTTGTATTCCTATCGAACCATTATCAGAAGGTTTGATAAGAAATATGGTTTTGGCATGCGTAGCTGCATGGAAACTTGGAGCTAGTGATAAAGAAATTTTTGAACGCCTACCCCAATACTGTCCCTCCGGCCTACGAGGATCCAACCTTGTAGGCCGGGGGCGTTCGTATCTAGTCGATTGTTATAACGCTAATCCAGCATCTATGAAGGATAGCATCCAGTATTTTAGCCGAAAGTTTAGAAATAAACCAAAGCTTCTAGTTCTTGGTGGTATGAATGAATTGGGCAATATGAGCCAAAAACTCCATTTCGAAACCGGCAAATCGATTGTCATGGATGAAACGGATCGAGCAATTTTAATTGGTGGTCATGCCCGCCAAATGGCTCAGGGGATGATTGATAGTGGAGCAAGGGTAGATCAACTTGTAGTCCTTGAAAATGCAGAGGATGGAAGGCCGTTAATTGAAGAGTTTAATGGACCAGTATTATTAAAAGGAAGTCGTTCGTTTCGCTTAGAGGAGTTAGTACCTAAATGGGCAGTTGAGGAAGATTCACAACAATTAGGTATGCTGTGCTGAGTTGGTTACAATTTAGTGAAGACCTTTGGGGGCCGCTTCGTTTATTTCAGTACATTTCTGTTCGTTCTTTGGGTGCTGGAATCACCGCCTTAATTATGGGCTTTTGGATTGGTCCATTTCTTATTCGAAAGCTTCGAAATATCGGGGCAAAACAAGCATTTCGTGGAAAAGATGAGGTTGGAGACTTGGCAGATTTACACTCAGATAAATCTCATACGCCTACCATGGGAGGGGCGCTTATTTTTATTTCGGTTTTGTGTAGTACCCTATTATGGGCGGAGCCAAATGTTTATGTTTGTACTGCTCTTATAACATATACTCTTTTGACCGGAGTTGGATTTGCGGATGATTATTTAAAAGTATCCAAGAAAAACAGTAAAGGCTTGCCTGGTAAATTTAAACTCCTGGGTCAGCTTGGAACTACAGCTGTGGCACTTTTTATCTTACTTGGTCCTTTTGCTAATGATTTAAGTGGAGTGGGTAATGAATCTCTGGGCAGCCCAGATAAAATGAGGGAATTTTGGATTCCTTTTGTGAGTTATCCTGATGGATTGGGTATTCCCATGATGTCCACTGTTACGCTCTTTATCTTCTTTCTGATCACTCTTTCAGGTACAAGTAATGCGATCAATCTTACCGATGGATTAGACGGCTTGGCCATTGGGTGTACGGTTACGGTAGCCTTGACCTATGGAATCATGTCTTATGCGTCGGGAAACTTCCTCATTGCAGATTATTTAAAAATTAGTTGGGTTCCTGGATCGGGGGAACTAACCATTTTGTGTACGGCATTACTCGGTGGGAGTCTCGCATTTTTATGGTACAATGCACATCCGGCAGAGATTTTTATGGGTGATACGGGATCCCTGGCGATTGGAGGCTTGGTTGGGATTATTGCCCTTATGATTCATCAACCGTTAACTTTAATTATAGTCGGGGGCATTTTTGTGATCGAAGCAATGTCAGTTATCCTACAGGTGGCTTCTTTTAAACTTCGTGGAAAAAGAATTTTTCTCATGTCTCCTATTCATCACCATTTTGAATTAAAGGGATGGAAAGAAACCAAGGTAGTTATTCGATTTTGGATATTATCTCTTCTTTTTGCTTTGATCGGTTTGGCCACACTTAAACTTAGGTAAATGAAGGCTAGTTTTTTAAAAGATTTACTAAAAAGATCCACTGGTTCAGTAGCGGTTTTTGGGAGAGGTCTTAGTGGTAGAGCAGTTGAAGAATTACTTAACAAAGAGGGCTATGCCTGCGACATTTTTGATCAAAAAGACAAATGGTTTAGTCGTGAAAATGCACGCAATTGTTCGTTGGTCATTACGAGTCCTGGTTTTCCTCCCAGTCATGAATGGATCAAGCTGGCAGAACAAGAGGGAAAAACGATAATCACAGAACTTGATCTTGGTGTATGCTTTTCAAGAGCAGTAGCTTTAGTCGGCATAACCGGAACCAATGGCAAAACCTCAGTTGCTACTATTTTAAGTCATGTTGCTAATAATCTGGGCCTTCCAAGCATAGCATTGGGAAATATTGGCTATCCATTATCGAGTGCAGAAACTAATGGGGAAACGATAGGAAAAAATATTTTTCTCGAAACCAGTTCTTTTCAAGCCTGTCACTCTACTGTCCTTAGGCTGGATTCGCTCTTATGGACGAACTTTTCTCCAGACCATTTGGATTATCATCTAAATGAAAGGGAATATTTTTTAGCCAAGTTGAAATTGGCTAATGGGTGTAAAAACTCAAACAATGTTTGGATTGGAGAATCAGTTGTATCGAATGCCAAAAAGTTTGGAATATCTTTAAATCCTAATTTTAAGGTAGTCCAAACTCTGGGTAAAAAAGAAATCCCTTCGTATGTAGACTCTTTCTTTAAGAGTGTTCCACAATCTGAAAACCTGGCCTTTGCCTTGCAATGGACTTCTGAACTTGGAATTTCTCATAAACAATTTTTCGAAGCACTTGAAGGCTATCAACCAGAACCCCATCGTCTGCAAAAAGTTGACGTTGTTAATCAGGTAAGTTTTTGGAATGATTCAAAGTCGACCAACTTGGCCTCGGTTGTCGCAGCCTGCAGGTCATTTTCAGAAAAAATAATTTGGATAGGAGGTGGAAGAAATAAAGGTCAGCAAGCGGGTGATTTTGCAAAATCATTGAAGCCCTATTTAGCAGGAGCTTATTTAATTGGTGAAATGAGTTTGCCACTCAATCAATGCCTCGTGGAGAGGGGAATTAAGTCCACTATTTGCAAAAGTTTAAAAGACGCACTTCATCTGGCTTTTCAGGCTGCTGTACGGCAGCAAAAAATACTTTTTAGTCCCGGTTTTTCCAGCTTTGATATGTTTTCGAATTATTCAGTAAGAGGAAATTCCTTTAAATCTCTCGTTTTCGATTTGAAGAGGTCCTCTCAAGAGGATACGAAATTACCTGTAACCCATTTGCAAATCAGCTATTAAGAAAAATGAAACTATCAAAAGTATTCGGTATCGTACTCTCGCTTCACGTCGGAGTTATTCTTCTGGTTATGTTCCAACCAAGTTGTCAGACAACAGGTGGAAAGGCAAAAGACCTTGGTGCGGATGTTCCACCCGCAGTCGAGGATGCCCCTGAGCAAACCTTTAATCAAGGAGTCGAAGATTCCAGTATTCAGAAGCCATTAGAGGTTAAAGAAACTTCTTCTGCTAATGAATTTGCGGCACCTCAACGACCCGTTCCTGGAGGATTAATCGTGCCCGAAGAACCGGGTGTACCTTCGGCTCAATCGATTATAGTTCCTCGTGAACAAAAGCCTGTTCCTATTGATTTACGCCCTTCAGATCTTGCAATTTACAAAGTTGAACGGGGAGATACTCTTTGGGGAATTGCCAGAAAAAATGGCGTGCCTTTGACCAAATTATTGGACGCTAACCCCAATCTTAATCAAAGCGGACGCTTATCGATCGGTCAGGAAATTATGATTCCCGGTGTAAATACTCCTGGATTGTCTTTGCCTCAACCGTCACAAGAACCGAGTAATTTTGAATCTGGTTTAACTGGTAACTCATACGCTGTAGAAAAAGGGGACACTCTTTCTCGAATTGCCCGTAAACATGGCCTGCGTTTGTCGGAATTACTTAAAGCGAACAATATGTCGATGTCTTCCATTATCCGCCCTGGTCAGAAGTTAAGAATACCAGATGGATCTTCATATATTGCAACCGAAACTACAGAAGTTCCTGCCCCCAAAGTGGTTCCCCTTGGTGCGAGTACTCATATCGTTAAAAAAGGAGATAACCTTTCACGTATTGCCTCGATATACGGTGTGTCAGTTGGTCAAATTATGGAGTGGAATGGGCTTACCAATCCTAGCTTAATTCGTGCCGGGCAGCCGCTAATCGTTTCTCAGGGTTCGGTCAATTCGCAGTCGAATTCTCCAGAAATAGATTTTACTAAGGAAGTGAATGTAGCTCCCAATGATGAGGGGGCAAGCTTGCAAGACTTTTTCAACGACTCATCCAACGAGGATCGACCAATTATCGATGCTCCTTGATGTTGTCATAGCTTGTAATGTGTGTGGTGGAAATGGGAGGTTCGATTGGCAGAAGTAAGAGCGTTTAATAGGACTACCAACTGGGTGACGGCGTATATCGTCGTTGCGTCGATCGGTCTAACGATGATTGGTCTGGTCATGCTTTTCAGTGCTGGGGCAGTACGTGGAGCTCAAGATTTATTGGTTAAACAGGTTGTGTGGGTTCTTATATCTCTAATTGTTGGCGGTTATGTTTCCTTTGTTGACTTGGATTGGTTGCGAAACCGCACCTACATTATTTTTGCCCTCTGCTTGCTGGGCTTGGTACTTACTCTCATTCCAGGAATTGGGGTTAAAGTAAACGGGGCTCAAAGATGGATAGGTCTTGGGTCTTTGCGGGTACAGCCTTCAGAATTTGCAAAGATTGGATTAGTTTTATTGCTGGCAAAATATTTTGCCGATAAACAACGAGAGATTGGAAGTTTTGTTCAAGGGTTTTTCATCCCATCCCTCATTATTGGTTCGGTTTGTTTGCTTATTCTTTTGCAGCCCGATTTCGGTACTTGTTTTTTGTGCGGAGCTGTGGGTGCGACATTACTTTTTCAAGCTGGGGTTGGTCTAAGGTGGCTCCTACCGGTGGCTGGCCTTGCGGT
>NZ_CAXLML010000019.1:0-3259 GCF_964187505.1 Candidatus Chordibacter forsetii | reverse complement strand
CCGAGCTTTTCCTCATCAAAGTCCGGATGGAGCAACTCGCCGATGTAGTCCCAGTCCTTGAGGTTTTCGGACTTCATGATTACCGCAGGTTCCTTGTTGCTACGGCCGTTCACCCCATAGTAGATCCCATCGTTGATCCAGATATCGGGATCGAAGTAAGGCATATCGGTCATGAGCTTGCCGTCCTTATCCCGTGGGGTCATTTCATGAGGCTTAGTCCACTGATCCAGGTTGTCGTCGACGGCGTAGGAAATCCAGTTCCGATTGGATCTCTGACCATGATAGACCATAGCTGGCCGGCCGTCTTTGGTGATAAAACCGGTGCCACTGAACATACCGTGCCCCATGGTTGTAGGTCCCAGCACAGTGGGGTGCCATTGCCAGTGTACCATGTCTTCGCTGGAAACATGGGCGAAGACAAAACCAGTACGGTGCCTGTAAATGTAGTGCAGGTGATAGCGCCCCTTCCAGAAGAAGGCCGGGTTGGGGTCGCCAGGTACTGCGTTTCCAGACCCGAGATGGGCGAGGTGGTAAGTCAGCCAGGTTTTTGGCAGGCTCTTTGGTATGGTAGGAGTCTCGATGACCGTCTTCGGCTCCTCAGCACTGCACACGGAGGTGATGAGGCTAAGAGCGAGTAATATTTGATATGTTTTCATGATGTTTTTAGCGTTTTTTCTGCTTGTTGTCGCGGACTTGTTCCGGGCCTCTTTCAGGCGCTTCCGTTTCCGGCAGCCATTTTTGATGCTCGGCAACTACAGAGGCATACTTGTCCCTGTCTTCACCGGCCAGCAGGTTGGTGTGGTTCCAGGGATCGTCAGTTTTGCAGTCGTAGAGTTCTTCGGTGCCATCCTTGTAACGGATGTAGCGCCAGTCGCGGGAGCGGACGGCATGGTTGCCACGGCCCTGGGTCATGAGGGCGGGACGGTCCCATTTGGCTTGTGGGTTTTTCAACAGCGGGACGAGGCTTTGGCCATCCAGGTCAGGCATCGCCGGCAAACCGGCCAGATCGAGCAGTGTCGGGTAGATGTCGACCAGGCCGACGGGCGTATCGATTCGCGTCCCCGGCTTGGTGATGCCCGGTGCCACGATGATGAAGGGTACATGGTTGGCTTTCTCCCAGAGGGTGAACTTCACCACGCTCTCCTTATCCCCGAGGTGATAGCCATGGTCCGACCACAGCACGATGATGGTGTTTTCCGCCCGTCCGGTGGCATCGAGTTGGTCGAGAAGTTGCCCGACCTTGGCATCAGCGTAGGAGGAGGATGCCTGGTAGGCACGAACGAGACTTTTCAGGGATGCAGGATCTTCTTCTGCGGGAGGATCATTAAATAGAAAGCCGTTCCAACGCCTTTGCGACCGAGCCATAGCGATCCCAAGTTGCGGCACATCGTCAAGATCATCGGCTGGCATGGGCGGTTGAATGAGCTGATCGAATGGATAGAGGTCGAAAAACCTGGGTGGAGCAAAATGCGGTAGATGTGGATGGAAGATCCCGGCAGCGAGGAACAGGGGCTTATCGCGAGGCGAACCCTTCATTCTTTCCATCGCCCAATTGACGGTGAATTCATCCGTCAGCTTTTCCTTCACCGGACCCCAGTCATACCAGCCAAATGCGCCCTTCCGGATCTTTGGTTGCGGGCAGGGCCGCATCTCGAAGTATTCTTCAAAAGATTGATGGGAGGAATCACCCCCACCGGGAAAAACCTTGCCCGCACCACGTGTGCGGTAGCCGTGTTGATTAAAATACTTTGGCAAGGTGACCGCGTCGGGCAGGTTCTTGCGCCAAGGGTGGTCCCGGTTATCGTAGACCCCGCTGGTCGTCGGGCGCAGACCGGTGAGGGTCGCGGTGCGCGAGGGAGTGCAAGCGGGTGTGGTGCAGTAGGCCTTCTCAAATAATGCCCCGCGTGCCGCCAAACGTTCGAGATTCGGCGTTTGGATCGGGTTATTCTTATCAAACACCGTCGTCCAGTCGTTCATGTCATCAATGGCGATGAACAAAACATCCATTTTCTTGGCGGAAGTTTCCACAACCGCTTTCGGCTCCTGGGCGCTGCACACGGAACTGATGAGGGTAAGGAGGAGAGTTGTTAGGATTTTCTTTGTTACGTCCATTGTGTGTCGAATCATTTGGAATTCTTCATTATCATCGCTGTTTGCATAAAAACGGTTTGCTGAGTTAGCGGTTAACCGGTGCAGCGTTGTTTTTCCCTTCTGCGATGCTCTTCATCAGGGCCCTGAGTTCTTCCAGTTTTTCCGGATGCTTTTCCGCGAGGTTGGTTGTCTCAGCAATGTCTGAGTCGAGGTCATAAAGTTCTTCAACTTCCTTCCTGTAATGATCCAGCCAATAGAGGGGCTTGCCGTGGACGGCCTGGAGATACTTCCACTTCCCCTGGCGCACGCCATTGCCCTGATAAAAGAAGGTTTGGCGGGCCCCTTCCTGGCTGAGACCGAGCAACAGTTCGCTTTGATCGACCCCATCGATGAGCCGATCGTCCGGCACCTCGAACCCAGCCAGGGCGGCGAAGGTTGGCAGGAAATCGATGGTCGCAAAAATAGCATCTGACGTTTTGCCGGCCGGCACCTTACCCGGCCAACGGACAATACAGGGTACCCTCGATCCTCCCTCGTAGCAGGACCCCTTGCCGTTGCGCAGTGGACCGGATTCTCCCCAAAAGATGGTTCCTTTCTCCTGAAACCAGCCAGCCGGCCTTTTTTTATTTTTTGACCTGAATTTTAAGTCTGCCTCAGGACGCAAACCCATTTTAGACTCATAATAAGCTGGTTGGTTCCAGGGGCCATTATCAGTCGTGTAGATGACGAACGTGTCCTTGCGCAAACCCAGCTCGTCGAGTGTATCGAGCAGGCGACCGGTTTCGTAATCAAACTCCTCCACCACGTCGCCATAGAGTCCTCCCTTGGACTTGCCTCGGAATCGTTCGGAGGCATCAATGACGGTGTGCATCATGGTGTGAGAGAGGTAGAGAACGAAAGGCTTGTTCGGATCGCGCCTGTTCTCGAGAAAATCGATGGCCTTGTCCGTGTAAAGAGTGGTCAGGCTGGCCATGTCAGTGGTGCGGCCGGCTTCATTGTTGTTCTCGTGAAAGGTCACGCGACCGGCATCATTTGCCCCCAGTGCCCCAAAGTAGTAATCAAATCCCTGGGCGTTTGGCATCCGATCAATGATTGCTCTGCGGTTTGATACATCCCATTTTCCAATACACGCCGTCTGATAACCCGCATCTCTGATCAGTTCGGCAAA
>NZ_CAXLML010000018.1:0-9569 GCF_964187505.1 Candidatus Chordibacter forsetii | reverse complement strand
CGAAATTCAATGCCGACTCCTCTGGGGAACAAATCGAGTGACCAACCGCCAAGAATGTATGAAACTTCATGAACCGGAGACTCAATGGCTTGAAATAAAGTATCTACCGATACCCAAACCGTTGCCAGCATCGAGAGTACCGATACTGGATAACAAATCTTCTTGGACAATGCACCCCCTAAGGCACAGGCAACTGCTCCAAAAAGTGGAAATAAAACAATCCAAACAATAGAATCGCTCATCAGGATTTATCCTCCTTTGGCTTTCTTGCTGGCCGTCTTCTCTTAACAGGTTTGGGCTTATCGTTTTCCTTATTCGAAGATTTGGCCTGTTCTTTAGCAGGGTTATTTGTTTTTGTTCTGCTTTTCGATGCCTGTCGACGGCGGGGAGTAGGCTTATCGGATTTTGTTTTCCCGGTCGTTTGGCCTCGTTTGGACTGCCCTGCAGTTCCTCCTTTGTTGGCCGGGTTTCGTCTCCTGGGTCTACGTTTGTTCGAACCTCCTGCTTTACGAGAATCTTCCCGCTCAAGTTTTTCCAACAGTTCATCCTCCTCTACGGTGCCGTATCCACGATAAATTCGTAAACATACAGAAAGTGCAAGACCGAGTGTGGCCACCCCAACCACAATTGCGGTGAGCATTAATACATGGGGTAAGGGATTGGTATAGTTCGGCACAGCGGAAGCTTCCAACACTTTAGGACCGTGAGAAAGCAACTCCGTATAGTTGGAATCGAACTGTGCATGCGAACCGTGCGGATCATGCTCTGGTAAATAGATGGGTATGGTTGCTCCTTCCTTTACCCCAATCGAAACATAAAACAAAATAATCGCAGTTTGAAAAATCGACATTCCAATCAATTTTTTAATCAAATTATTCTTGGCGATCATCGCCCATAATCCGATCAATAATAGAACAACATAGATAAAATAATTTAACCGCTCGACCAGCAATTGATTGAATATGGAACCGTCTTCGAACATCAAAATCTATTATTTTTTGGGCTCACAGACCATCCCGCATCCGTCCATCGGTCGATAGACTTGCATAGAGGGCAAACATAATCGCAGTTACCGTAAACCCTACCCCGATTTCGACGCCAAGCATGGCATGATAACGAGCCATTTCCGGACTAACTGGAAAGATCTTGGCTAAATGGGCGTAATCCAAGAATTCTCCCCCAAGAAATAGCGATAACAGACCAATGCCTGCATAAATTACAATTCCAAGAGCAGCTACGGTAAAACAACGTTCGATTGGAAATCGGGCAAGGGCAGTTTTTAAATCCCATGACAGGGCAATAAGAATAAAACTCGCCCCCATTGTCACTCCTCCCTGAAAGCCTCCACCCGGACTGACATGCCCGTGGGCTAAGACATAGAAGGCGAAAATTTGGATAACTGGTACGATCAAACGAACGGTATTGGTAACAATCAAATCAGGCTCAAAATCAACTACAAATTCCCGATCCCGTGTCCTACTTTTAGGACCACCACGCAGAATTGAAAAAACGGCCAAGCCAGCAATAAAGACAACCACAGTTTCAAACATGGTGTCAAAGCCCCGGTAATCAGCCAATACCGCAGTGACCATGTTAGGAACTTCTGTATCCACGCCAGTATTGGCAATAAAATGGGAAGCTACCGGAGAGGAAGATGCGGGTGATTGTGGATCACCCCAGGCAGGAAAATCTTTAGCAGCCCAAGCGAGAAGCAATCCGATACAAAGGACAAGAATGAAAGCAGTCTTCTTAATATTAATCCTTCGCCTTGCGTTTAAGATTAAACACCGTCGCAATCAAGACCACTGTACTTACACCTGCACCAACGGTTGCCTCGGTAAAGGCAACATCAACCGCGCCCATTTCTGCCCATAGCAAACACATTAAAAAACTGTAAATAGCAAAAACGACGGCAGCTACAACCAAGTCGCGAACCCATAAACTAAGAACAGCAACCACTACGAGTAGGCAAAGAATCAAGGTATTGAATAATTCGAGGCCCATTTCTTATTTGCTTTTTGATTTAGCCCTGCGCTTTCTCAATTTATTTAAATCCTCTTCGCCGAGGGGCATTTCATCATCCTCAAAGGCTGCACGCATTAATGCATGCGAGCTAGTTGGTGTAGTAATGAATATAAAAAGAACAATGCCCAGTATCTTTAAAAGTAATAACCAACTGTTCGCGGAAAAATCTTCCATCATTACCAAGCCAAAACCAGTCAACATAAGCATGGTGGATAAGGTATCCCCTTTTCCCGCCGCATGCATACGCGTATAAAAATCAGGAAAGCGTACTACCCCGACTGCGGTACCAAGAAAAAAGATGAGCCCGACAATTCCCATACTCACACCAATCGCATGCACAAGAAACCAACCCGGACTGTTTACCGGTTCCGCAAGCACTGCAGATGCGAGTGTATCGATCAAGCCTTTAGCCTCCTTCTTGGTTTGGCCTTATCTTTTTCCATCTCCTGCAAAGGAACGGTACGATTAAAATAACGAGATACCACAATCGCACCCACAAAATTGAGCAAGGCATAAGCGATGGCAAAATCGACAAACATATCAACCCGGTCGAATAAAGTACCAATGATCACGAGAATAACTGCGGTTTTTGTCCCAATTACATTAGCACACAAAATACGATCAAATCCGGTCGGCCCCACAATAATTCGGTAAAGAATAGGAATCATCAAGACGAGCAGGGATGCCCCCATAATAATGGCAAACCATTCCTTCATCGTTTTATTTTCTTTCTTTTTAACACATCGGGTTCGAAAACCTCTGCTACTTTACGCTCAATCGCCCCCTCCAAAAGATCATCCTCGAGGAATTGGCTCATGGTATGAACATGAAACACATCGCCTCGAATCAACATCGTAATTGTGCCTGGAGTTAGGGTTATGGAATTGGCAAAAACAAATTTAGCAAAATCCGTTTTTAAATAAGTCTTAATGGTTACAATACGCGGAGCCACTTCCTCATACCCAGTACGGGTCATAGCTAATTTAAAAACATGCAGGTTGGCTTTGATTATTTCTACAATTAACCAGGGGATGTATTGTAAAAATGCACCTGCTTCACGCATCCGTTCTTCCCAGGTTTTTGAACGGTCATGAAAAAGAAAATCCTGAGAAATCCAAGTAATGAATAAACTGCTTACAACTCCGAGTCCCAAATGAAACGCATCAAACTTCCCGGAAAATACAATCCAGTTTGAAAGGAGCAGAAAGAAGACAACAATGGGATACACGAGAAATTTACTAATTAGTTCAAATCTAACTAAAAAAAGATATTTTAAAATTGGGGCAACCTAGATCGAAATTTTATTAATCGATATTTAACTAAACCGTAAAAGAAAATTAAAATAATCAATGCTTTCTCTACTTGATTCTGTTTTAAGTACAACTAGATTGTTTTAAATGATTATCCTCTTATCACCCGCTAAAACCTTGGATTTTGATAGCCCTTCTATCTGCGAGATCTGCACGAAACCGGATTTTCTTAATTTTTCAAATGCTTTGATTGGCGGACTTTCCAAATTATCAACTGAAGAAATTAGTTCTTTGATGGGATTAAGCTCAAAACTTGCCCAGCTCAATTATGAAAGATTTCAGAGTTGGACCAAAGAGCATCAGGTTGAAAACTCAAAGCAAGCCCTTATGGCTTTCAAAGGAGATGTTTATGAAGGGTTAAAGGCATGGGAATTCGATAAAAAAGATTTTGAGTATGCCCAGTCTAACTTACGAATACTTTCAGGACTTTATGGCCTCCTCAAACCACTCGACCTTATTCAGCCCTACAGACTAGAAATGGGTACGGTCTACTCAAACCCTGCAGGCAGAGATCTTTACGCTTTTTGGGGCGATCGTTTAGCCGATAGCATTCGCAAAGATCTCCATCATTCTGGAAATAATGCGGTGATTAATCTGGCGTCCCTGGAATATTCAAAGGCCGCTCAATTAAACAAGGTAGATACCCAAATCATTTCTCCCGTCTTCAAGGATGAGAAAAATGGAAAGTTTAAAATAATTAGTTTTTATGCGAAAAGAGCCCGCGGTCTTATGGCCAACTTTTTAATTTCCAAGCAAATAAAAAAGCCCGAAGGTTTGAAAAGATTTTCGGCAAACGGGTATGTCTACTCCGAAGATGAATCCACTTTGGAATCTCCCGTTTTTACAAGATCAGAAAAGCAGCGGGCTGCTGCATAGATCAGTTTTTAGGTTTCTTTTCGTTTGTAGCTGCTGCATTTTTTAATCGAGAAGCAACCGATTTCCTTTGCATGTCTCTGTAATAGGAAACATTGCCACGCCGCTTACTAAGCCCTTTACCAGACTTCCCTCCCCTACTTCCCATTTGGGCAGCTGCCTGGTTGAGAGGCTCTTTCCGTTGGTCTCCCATTCTAGCGATCCATACGGTCGAAGATTTCCAGCATTCGGTTTAATCGATTGTTTGATTCTTCCATCATCGCAAGTATGCGGTTTGCCCGTTCCTGATTGGTTTCATTCTCAATCACTGGAATAAACAAACCTCGTGTATCTCTAATTTCAGGGGCGTTTCGATTATTGATATCGATGATTCCTTGTTGATTTTGCCAATTTTCACTTTTCACACCCATGCCTTCTTTCTTTTGCACAAACGCTTGTGCAAAACAAGAGTAAAAATAAAAAAGTTATTCACGAAGATTTTTTTATTTTTTTAAGAAAATTTAATCAAAAGACGATTTTTCAACTCATCTAATCCATCTTCTAAAATTGCGGAAATTGGCAAAATATCGATTTCAGGAAAATGTTTCTTAAAAAGGATTAGATTGTTTTGGGCTTCTTCCTCATCAATCTTATTTCCCACAACTAAAAATTTCTTTTCCAAAAGACGGGGATCGTACTCACCAAGTTCTTTTTGCAAATGAGCAAAGTCATCAATGGGCGAGCGACCATCCGTAGCCGCCAGGTCGAGCAGGAAAAGAATCAAATGACATCTTTCAACATGCCTTAAAAAACGGTGGCCAAGACCACGATTTTCGGCCGCACCTTCAATCAGACCAGGAACATCGGCCATGGTAATTGTTTTAAATTCCTCAGCGTAATCTATTACACCGACTGTTGGCACAAGGGTGGTAAATGGGTACGCATCCACTTTGGGAGAGGCGTTGGACATTATGTTGAGTAGTGTGGACTTCCCTGCATTGGGAAAGCCGACCAAACCGACATCAGCAATAGTTTTGAGAGTAAAAACAAACTCACCCTCCATACCCGGCTTACCCTCTGTAAACTGGCGCGGTGTCTGATTAACAGAGGATTTAAAAGTCGCATTCCCTCGCCCTCCTTTTCCACCTTCGAGAATGAGAATTTCCTGCTCATGGTTCATTAGTTCGCAAATTATCTCACCTGTTTCCAAATCTCGGACTTCAGTGCCCAGAGGAACTTTTAGAATGCAGGGTACACCTCCCCTACCGTTTTGATCGCTCCCACGGCCTGGTTCTCCATTTTTTGCCTTCCATTGCTTTTTAAAATGAAAGGTTCTTAAATCTGAAACATTTTCATCCGCCTGCAATATCACTTCTCCACCCTTGCCCCCGTTGCCTCCGTTCGGACCACCCTTGGGAATATATTTCTGCCTCAAGAAGGACATGCAACCATCCCCTCCATTACCGGCTTTAAGAATAACTTTAGTTTCGTCGAAGAACATATATTTATGGGTAAAAGAGAGAGGAAAGCTTTAACACCTAACCCAAGCTTCCAAAATAGACAATCGTACAAAAACAAGAAAGCCCGCAAATAAATGCGGGCTTTCTAAATTTTCATCCCCTTCGATGAAAGGGATCTCGTACACTAAGAATTAATACCTGTAATGTTCAGGTTTGTAGGGACCTTCGACAGGAACACCAATATAATCTGCCTGATCTGTGGATAATTGGGTAAGTTTTGCTCCAAGTTTGTCTAAATGCAAACGGGCAACTTCCTCATCAAGTTCCTTACTTAAGCGTGTTACTCCAATATCACGGTCAGGGTTGTTACGAATGTCAATCTGAGCGATTGTTTGGTTAGTGAAACTATTCGACATAACAAAACTTGGATGACCGGTAGCACAGCCAAGGTTAATCAAGCGACCTTCAGCAAGTAGGTAGATGCTGCGACCATCAGGAAAAGTAAAGCGACTAACTGGGCCACCTGGGATATGATCTTCTTTGATAATTTCCTTCTTCACGCCGGGCATATTTTCCAATTCAGCGACTTGTATTTCATTGTCAAAGTGACCAATATTACAAACGATTGCTTGGTCTTTCATTTTGCTCATGTGCTCAGCAGTGATGATATCTTTGTTTCCGGTTGTAGTCACAAAAATATCAGCAGACTCGAGAGCATCCTCAATGGTGGTGACTTGGAATCCAGCCATGCATGCCTGAAGAGCACAAATTGGATCAACCTCCGAAACCATAACGCGAGCTTTCTCATTAAAGAGAGAATCAGCAGAACCTTTGCCTACATCACCAAACCCACAAATCATGGCAACTTTACCAGAGATCATAACATCCATAGCACGCTTAATACCGTCTACTAAAGAATGCCTGCAACCGTAGTTATTATCAAATTTTGACTTGGTTACAGAGTCATTAACATTGATTGCTTGAAAGAGAAGTTTTCCTTGCTCTTCCATTTCGATCAGACGATGAACACCCGTAGTGGTTTCTTCAGATACACCAACTACGCCTTGTGCAACTTGTGCCCAATGACCGGGTTTTTCGGCAAGAGTCTTGATAAGCAGTTTTTTGATCACTGCTTCCTCTTCACTGTCAGCTGGTGTGTTTACCCAATCCGAGCCGTTTTCCAACTCAAGCCCTTTGTGGATGAGCAGGGTGGCATCTCCACCATCGTCAACAATTTGATCAGGACCAGAACCGTCAGGCCATGTAAGAGCATTCCATGTACAATCCCAATATTCGTCCAAGGTTTCCCCCTTCCACGCAAATACTGGAACACCTGCTGCAGCAATAGCAGCGGCTGCATGGTCTTGGGTAGAGAAAATGTTGCATGAACACCAACGCACATCAGCTCCCAATTCGATTAATGTTTCAATCAGAACGGCAGTCTGAATAGTCATGTGCAAGGAACCCATGATCTTTACACCCGCAAGTGGTTTTGACGGGCCATATTTCGCACGAGTGGCCATGAGGCCAGGCATTTCGTGCTCGGCAATAGAGATTTCCTTACGACCAAATTCGGCCAAGGTCATATCGGCGACTTTGTAGTCAAGCGATGCAGGGGCGAGGGTATCTGTAGTAGTTGTCATAAATTATAAATCGAATGGAGTTGTTGTTTGGATGACTTAAATTTGTTTTTTAATTAGCTAATCGCATTCCGAAGCGAATCGGCCCGAGTTGTTTCTTCCCAAGGCAGATCGGTCTTACCAAAATGGCCGTAATGAGTGGTTTCACGGTAAATAGGTCGGAGCAGATTTAACTGAGATACAATTTCTGCAGGCTTGAAAGAAAATACTTCCCGAACAGCTTGTTCAATTTTTCCTTCTTCCACTTTCTCGGTACCAAAACAATCCAGGGTTATACTCGTGGGCTCAGGATGTCCAATTGCATAAGCTAGTTGGATTTCCACCCGCTCGGCAAGACCCGCGGCAACTACATTCTTAGCCACCCAGCGGCACATGTAAGCAGCCGAGCGATCCACTTTGCTGGGGTCTTTACCAGAAAAAGCACCGCCACCATGCCTACCCCAACCACCGTAGGTATCGACGATAATCTTTCTGCCAGTGAGCCCGGAATCTCCTTGTGGACCCCCAATCACAAAACGACCTGTTGGGTTGATTAAAAACTCTGTATCTGATGAAAGTAATTCTTGTGGCAGGGAAGGTTTGATAACTTCTTCACTTATAAAATCACGAATGGTTTCATTTGTAACATCAGCGGCGTGCTGGGTAGACACGACCACATTTTTGATGCCTACCATTTTTCCGCTTTCATACTGTAATGCCACTTGGGATTTACAATCTGGACGCAACCAAGGTGCCCGTTCTCCGGCATGTCGAATCTCAGCCATTCTACGCAAGATTCGATGGGCGAACATTACCGGTGCGGGCATGAGCTCATCGGTCTCGTTGCATGCATATCCAAACATGATGCCTTGATCTCCAGCTCCTTGTTCAGCAGTAGCCTTACCATCGGCAGCGGATGCATCAACGCCTTGCCCGATATCGCGCGATTGTGCTGTGAGCTGGTTGGTGATGAAAACTTGATCAGCATGAAAGACATCGTCATCATTTATATAACCAATCTTACGAATCGCCTCGCGTACTACATCTTCATAATCGAATTTCGCATCGGTGGTGATTTCACCGGCAATGGTCACGCAATTGCTTTTGACTAAAGTCTCGCAAGCTACGCGGCTTTGTGGATCTTGCTCTAGGCAAGCATCGAGAATGCTGTCTGAAATAGAATCAGAAACTTTGTCAGGATGGCCTTCACCAACGGATTCGGAAGAGAAAATAAATGACTTTGACATGTTTTAATTTCAACAAAAACAAACCAGCCATGCAAGTTTATTCATCAACGCATCATGATGCGTTGATGCGTTTTTTATTTTTTATTCTTACGAAGATGCAGTTCAGTGAGGTATTTTCCGTAGGTTGAAGAACCGTGTTCCTAGCTGTTTGCTCTAATTCTCCCAGGGTTAACCAACCCTTATACAGACCAATTTCCTCCAAGCAGGCAATTTTCAAGCCCTGTCTTCTTTCGATCACTTTTACAAAATCAGTTGCCGAAGCCAAACTATCGTGACTACCAGTGTCCAGCCATGCAGTTCCCCTGCCCATCACCTCGACAGAAAGCTCTCCGGCTTCCATATACACCCGGTTCAAATCGGTAATTTCCAATTCGCCACGGGGTGAAGGTTTTAACGCCTTGGCACGACCACTAGCTTGCTCGTCATAAAAATACAAACCAGGCACAGCATAGTTGGACTTTGGAGCTTTAGGTTTTTCTTCTAACGAAACCGCCCGTCCCCCAGAGTCAAATTCCACTACGCCATAACTAGTAGGATCAGAGACATGATAGCCAAAAATAGTGGCACCCGACGGACGGCTATCTGCCTCTGCGAGAATTTGTTCCAGTTCGTTACTGTAAAAAATATTGTCACCTAGAATTAAGGTCGATGGAGCACCATTCAAAAAGTCTTCCGCCAAGATTAAAGCTTGAGCAAGGCCATCCGGACTAGGTTGCTCAACATAACTCAAAGTTAAACCAAACCTCGAACCATCACCAAGTAATTCCTGGAACATAGGAAGATCACGGGGAGTGGAAATAATCAAGATTTCACGAATGCCAGCAAGCATAAGAATAGAAATCGGGTAATAGACCATTGGTTTGTCGTAAACAGGCATTAGTTGCTTACTTACTGCCATGGTTAGAGGGTACAGACGAGTCCCAGAACCTCCTGCGAGCACAATTCCTTTTCTTTGCTTCACGAGGCACCCAACCTTTCACGCTGATATTTGCCAGAAGTTACATTCTCGCACCATGCTAAGTTTGAGAGGTACCAATCAACTGTTTCTGCCACCCC
>NZ_CAXLML010000017.1:0-2886 GCF_964187505.1 Candidatus Chordibacter forsetii | reverse complement strand
GACATGTCTGAAGTATTTCCATCCAAGGGATACCAAAGAAGCAAACCATCCATGAGGCTTGGTTTACTCAAACTGGAATTTGGATTGGTGCCAGCCTCCAATTCCTCCGCATAGGTATACCCGTCCCCATCCACATCGGAAGCCGGTAGTTGGTAAAGGAGACTGGCTTCTGTTCCAGAAATAGACCGATCATAAATTCTTAAATCATCAAATACGGCAACCAGCCGTGTGGAGCTAGCACCACCACTCCACCAATGCCGGCCCAATGCAGAATGGGTCGCCGTACCAGAAACAGCACTCGGGGAGGTCCAGCTACCTGTGGCCACCAAAGAACCGTTCAAATATCCACGATTCGTAGAGCCAGATTTGGTTACTGCATAATGATTCCAAGACGAACGGTTTATACCGGAAATATAATCTGTGGTAGAGCTGAATGGAAAGGCTACTCCATCATCACGGTTTGAAACCCTCTCTATTTGTCCGTAAAATAAATAATCTTCTCCATGTGCGTATAGCATTGATTCCTCTAAGACCCAGAAAGCAAACGTATAATCAGAGTTTTCTAATGATGTAATGTAAGGAAGCGAAACATGCCCAGTTACTCCACTGGATGAGCCTACTATTCTTACACCTGAACCAACTTTTGCGGATATGTAACTGTGGCTATTCACCGCGGTTGCATGCCTATTGTTCCCAGACATATCAGAGGCATTGCCATCGAATGGATACCAAGCGGTCAACCCGTATTCCAACCCAGGAATGCTAGCGTTAGAAATGGGGTCACTTCCCTCCTGGTATTCCACTGAATCTAAAAATCCGTCACTATCTGTATCCTCTAGGCCATCGTCCACTACAGTTACCGAAAAGTCTTCTTTTATGAAATTTCCATTGGGGTCGGTTGCCCGAACAGTAATTGGAAGTGTGGCAACCGTTTCTCTGTCCAAAGCGACCAAAGACTTCAGGGTACCATTGGACTCAATCTCAAAGATTCCGTCACTCGTCGGTTGGGTGTAAGTGAGGCCCCATTTGCGGGCAAGGTAGGTCTCGACCCCCCTTCTGGAAGCTTCCGAAGAATCATTGAGTACAATCAGTTCAGAAATCTTAACATTTGCAAAATTACTTCCAGTTGTACTTTTTCCAATAGAAGCAATCTCTGCAACATTGGTCGGGGAAGATGCATCGGAACTTCCAGCGACTCTAGCTTGTTCCAGTCCGTTGTAGAAAAATCGAGAAGCTTGATAATTTGTCCCTGCTTGTCGAACCCAAGCCTGTTGTGCGACATTATTGATCGTAACATCGTTGTAGCGTTCATGCCCCCCATTGAAACGCCAACACCAACTTCCGGTTCCGCCTGTAACCGCTAATCCATGACTATTCGAACCGATTTGAAAGATTCGCTCGTCGTTATCGGCGAGAGATAGGAAACTCGTCACCGCGAAAACAGAAATATCCGGATTTGCACTGAAACCTAACCGAGAAGAGATGCTAAGGTAATCATTGGAACCATCAAAAGTGATCGCGGGCATCCCGTTTAAGGATGTAGTCGAATAAAGGGGGCGCTTGGAATTATCAACATTTTGAGTGAAGTGATAATCATTCCCACTTTTGTCCTGCCACGCACTTACTGCCCCACCTGACTCAATCACCGTTGAAGAGTCGTTGGCATCGAGCCATAAAACTGGAGAGAATTCACTGGGAAGAGCTGGCATCAAAGCGTAAGTGACAGTATCTCCGTTAGGATCGGTTGCATTGAACTCACCTACGACAGTTCCGGCAGAAGAATTTTCGGTAATAGCGAGACCGCCCACCGTCCGAAGATTCGAAGGGGGAACTTCCTGGTGGTCCACCAACTGCAGTTGCTGCACCTCCGCAGCACTCAGGGCACGATTGTACAAACGGACCTCATCCACCACTCCGACGAAGAAAAAATCTGGAGACCCTTCCGTCTTTCCCGCACCAATTCTTAGAGGAGAAGAAGTATTTTTCGAAAAACTGGGGGATATAGTAGAAACCAAATCTCCATCAAGATACCCCTTGTAAGAACCAGAGGCATAGGTAGATGCGATAAATTGCCAGTTTCCTACTTCAATTTGACCCAAAACATTTTCAGCCCAGCTCCCGCCTGTACCAACCCAAGCACCCCAATTATTTTGTGGGGTCTTGTATAGAATATGTCCCCTAGTGCTAGCTCTAAAGGTAAGGGGGGAAGTGTGTTGAGATGAGGTTGCCGTTGGCTTGACCCATAGGCTAAAGCTAAACGCATCAGTCGAATAAGTGGATTGAAAAGGAACCTCAATGTAATCATCCGTCCCATCAAATGAATATGCCTTCCCCGAATCCCCCCAGCGATTTTCAGCCGGAGTTGCTCCATAGATCGTACCGTTCGCACCGCTAACTAAATCAGATCCATTCCCGTCCAAGGGGAAATAAGCGACCAAACCGTTCTCCAATTGTGCACTCAAAGGAGCAACAAAAACGAAAAGAAAAAGAAATAAATATCTGCTCGTACCAATCAGCCATATTTTAACTCCGCTCATAACCTTTAAAAGTTATTCATAAACTTAAGAAAAGCCCACGAAAAACTTTTAGAAGTTAACCCTTAAGTTTGAACTTTCAAAACAACAAGGTTGCCAAATCTGAAATAATCAAAGATAAAAACTAACTTACTCTCGATGCCCGGATGGCGGAATTGGTAGACGCGCTGGATTCAAAATCCAGTTCCCGCGAGGGAGTGAGGGTTCGACCCCCTCTCCGGGTACCACTTTTGAACGTCACTATTCTTTAAGGTATGACAACCATCATCCGCAGAGGGCGCGAGTCCGACTTACCCGCTCTGCGGGATATTCTCAATCACTACATCCTAAACACGGTGGTGATATTCGAAAT
>NZ_CAXLML010000016.1:0-4805 GCF_964187505.1 Candidatus Chordibacter forsetii | reverse complement strand
ACCCTCCTGTAATTTCTTCAGCTCGAAAATTGGCTTGGTATAGCGACCTTGCCATCTTGCGCTTGGTCCTTCCTTTGATGGGTATGCCTTTTTTTTTAAGAAGCCAGAAAGCTTGCCGGTTTTGGTATGATCGACCAACAAAGGATTGATTTTTAGTCAAAGATCGAATTGTAATGTAATGGTAAAAGATATGTCTTTCCGTAATTTAACATGTTCATTTATGATTCTATGTTTTCTCATAGCATCTTCTTGCTCCAAAAAACATTCAGATTCCCTGCCTGTCAGTATTGTAGAATCCACTGGGGGGAGTCGGCCTCCTGCGTATGTCCAGAAGGCTTGGGATGCCCGTTACAGCTACGATTCTGATCGAAGGTTGCTGGTTCCTGAATATGCTGGTTCACGATGGGGTGCGGTTCAGCAATATAAAGAAGAAGGCAAACTTGAGTACCAAGACTGGTGGGTGAGAGATGTCCGCTCGGAGGACTTGGAAGCCAGTCCTGATACATCCATAACCTCTTATCTCGATGATGATGGCAACCTAACACTCATCGTTCAGAATGTTGATTCAGATGCAAATGAAAGTGAAGAGTTCTCTCCTAGTGTGAACAGTACTTTTGATCCTATTTCGGACGATTCTTCCCCTTTTCCTCCGGCACAAGAGGAAGCTCCTTTTGAACCTTCCCCCTTTTCGCCGTTTTAAAAATCAGTACTTTTTGATCTCCCCCATGGAAGCAAAAAGGGGAGGCGGATCATATTCGTCCTCATCTCCTCTGGGGTAATTGGAAGTTTCTTTATTTTCTGCTTTAGCTTTCAATTTGGGGAGCGTGTTCGAAGCTTTGGGAAGAAATGTTTTACTTGCATATTTTGTGGTCGTGGTAACTTTTGCGAGTTTTTTCTTAGATCCTTTTTTTTGATTTAGTGCACCTACCGATCGCAACCACACACGGCTAACAAGAATATTTTCATCATCCTGAACAAACTCCCTTAATTGTTCCCACTTAATCTTTGCAAAGCACCCCGCTCCCTTGGTTTTTCCACTGCCAGTTTTCCTCGGGGTTCCATCTTTATTCAGGGTTGCTGCCATAATTTACAATTAATAGAAGGCATTCTTGGCGGAGAAATCAATCCATCTTTATTCCCAATCCTTGCACCGCAGATCAAACTCGGTGGATAAAAGTATCATTAAGTGGCGATTCCGTTGATTCCCGCACAAACTTTCTTGGCTGGTTGGCGGACAAACTTTCGAGAATTTTGAACACCCAGTCGACCTGTTCCTCAATATTCAAATTAAGGGAAAGCTGTTCTGCATTTATTGGGCACTCTGGGTTGGCCGACATCCAGTCTTCTACTTGTTTGCGTACCGCCAAGATCCGTGCAGCCGCTTTTTTACCTGCTTCCACACCGGGTTGGTGGTATGCATTGATTCCTATCATAGTGGCATAGTATCCAACTGCCCGCTCGTATAGAGCAATGAGCATTCCCACTGACCTGGCATCAACCTGATCAATGGTTAGGGTAATGGAGCGTCTTCCCTTTTCCAGGAGGGCATCACGTGTTCCAAGAAAAAAGCCGTGCAAATAGTCGCCCGAATTCATTCCAGATTCATCGACCTCTACCGATTCACCTTCACGGTGCTTTAAAACCTCGATAAAGGTGGCAAAAAAATTGGGGATCCCTTCGCGCAGTTGCTGAACATAAGCATGTTGATCGGTGGAGCCTTTATTTCCGTAGACCGCAATTCCTTGGTTTACCTTCTTTCCTTCGAGGTTCATTTCCTTACCCAAAGATTCCATGATCAATTGCTGCAAATACTTGGCGAACAATTCCAATCGGTCTTTATAGGGTAGAATGACCATGTCCTTCGCACCGGTGCCGGCAGTAAGCCAATACCAACTCAGTGCAAGCATGGCAGCTGGGTTACGTTGAGTATCCTCCGATCTTGTAAGTTCGTCCATATTAGCTGCACCAGCAAGTAATTGATCGATATCAAAGCCCTGCAGGGCGGCGGGCAATAAGCCAACAGCAGCGGTTTCACTTGTACGGCCACCTACCCAGTCCCACATTGGGAAAAAATCTAACCACTTTTCCTTCTCCGAAATTTGATGGAGTTTACTGCCTTGTCCAGTTACGGCTATTGCCTGTTTGCTAAAATCCAGTCCTTCTTTTTGAAACGCAGACTGGGCTTCGATCATTCCATTGCGGGTCTCGGGCGTACCGCCAGATTTTGATATCACAAGCACCAGAGTGGTAGCCAGTTTTTGGCCAATTT
Source organism: Candidatus Chordibacter forsetii (assembly GCF_964187505.1). Classification (NCBI taxonomy): domain Bacteria; kingdom Pseudomonadati; phylum Verrucomicrobiota; class Opitutia; order Opitutales; family Candidatus Seribacteraceae; genus Candidatus Chordibacter; species Candidatus Chordibacter forsetii. The sequence continues at coordinate 2,536 of NZ_CAXLML010000016.1, read as the reverse complement.
GGGACAGAGTAAAGTCCATTCCGTCAGGATCGGTGTTGTCAAAAAAGTGAGCCACCAGATCGTCCCCTGAAGAATTGGCCAGTGCCTTGCCAACAAACTGTGGACCTAAGGCGGAGCCCCCTATTCCAATCACTAAAAGATCAGTAAAAGAGCCACTTGGACTCGTTAGTTCGCCAGTTTTTACACGGCGGGCGCACTGTTTTACCTTCTCTAGGGTATTCCGTATGTCCTCAGTCATTTCGGAAGTGGGGGCAAGCTCGGGTTTACGCAGCCAGTAATGGCCGACCATCCGGGCTTCATCAGGGTTGGCAATAGCTCCGGCTTCCAGTGCTTTCATTGATGAATAAGCATCTTTTAGGAGGTCCTGGGTTTGGGAGAAATAATCTTGAGGGAATTCAGCGAGTCGAAAGTCCGAGGCGAATCCCAGTTCGGGAAATCTTTGATAAAGGAAGGAGTCCATAGTGAAAAAATTTGAATGGGTTTAAAAAGGTTTAGTGGGTTACAGCCCCAAGGGAAGCAGAGCTTACAAGTTTAGCGTATTTGGCAAGCACACCCCGTTTTTCCTTGGGGCCTGGATTTTGCCAGATTTGTTTACGCCTTTCAATTTCTTCATCGGGCAAGTCTAAGGTAAGTAGGTTGTTTTCTGCATCAATAGTTATGGGGTCTCCATTAACAAGCATACCAATTAACCCACCGACTGCTGCCTCGGGGGTAATGTGCCCGACGACAAAGCCATGGCTACCACCAGAAAATCGACCATCTGTAATAAGAGCGACCTCCTTGCCTAATCCTTTGCCCATGATGGCGGAGGTGGGAGATAGCATTTCGCGCATTCCCGGACCTCCAACTGGCCCTTCGTTGCGGATCACTACTACATTTCCTGCCTGCACTTCCCCGTCAAGAATACCACGTAGGGCTTGTTCCTCAGATTCGTAGACCTGAGCAGTACCGGAAAAATTTAGGCCTTCCTTGCCAGTTATCTTGGCCACGGCACCTTCGGAGGCAAGGTTCCCGTAAAGAATGCGTAAGTGACTATCCTTTTTGATCGGATCCTCAATGGGGCGAACCAGGTCTTGTCCGCTGGGGTAGGGGGCATAGGGCTTGGCGTCGGCAACATTTTCGGCAAGGGTCTTACCAGTTACCGTTATGCAATCGCCATGGAGTAAGCCATGGTCGAGCAAGGTTTTAAGTAAGGGGCGCAAACCACCGATTCGTACGAAGTGAGACATGTTGTACTTCCCGCTAGGCTTGAGGTCGCAAAGTACGGGTACCCGCTTACCAATCTCGGTGAAGTCATTGAGATCAAGAGGAACTTCCGCTTCATGAGCCATGGCGAGTAGATGGAGAACCGCATTGGTGGATCCACCAAGGGCGATGACCACAGTAATGGCATTTTCAAAAGCCTCTCGGGTCATGATGTCACGGGGTCGGATATTTTTCTCAACCAAATTTACCACAGCTGCACCGGCGGCCTTGGCATCTGCGAGTTTGTCTTCAGAGACGGCAAGCTGGGCAGAACTGTCTGGTAAACTCATTCCTAAAGCTTCAATCGCAGAGGACATGGTATTAGCGGTGTACATTCCACCGCAAGACCCAGGACCAGGAATGGCCTTCTTTTCAATCTCAGTCAATTCGTTGTGGGAAATATTACCAGAAGCATGGGCTCCCACTGCTTCGAACACTGATACGATATCTAAGTTTTTTTCTTTGTGGATTCCTGGGAGTATGGTTCCACCGTAGACAAAAATGCCTGGGCGATTGAGGCGGGCAAGAGCCATTACGCAGGCGGGCATGTTTTTATCGCAACCACCAATTGTGACAACGCCGTCCATTCCCTCTGCCCCTACGACAGTTTCGATGGAATCAGCAATGACCTCCCGCGAAACCAAGGAATATCGCATGCCTGGTGTGCCCATACTAATACCGTCGGACACAGTAATCGTACCAAAGGGCAGAGCCTTGCCCCCACTGCTATCGACTCCTTCCACAGACATCTTTCCGAGTTCGTCTAAATGAGAGTTGCAGGGGGTGACCATACTCCATGCAGAGCATACTGCAACTTGAGGTTTCTTAAAGTCCTCATCTTCAAAGCCAACTGCACGAAGCATCGAGCGATTGGGGGCACGGTCGTCTCCATCTACCACGATGGAAGAAAAATTTCGATTACAGCTCATACTTTTTGTTTTCGTTTATTTTCGTTGTGAAAACGCAGGATATGCGGTTGCATCTTGCCATTGTTTCCGAATTGTTTTTTTGGATATAGGTTTTGAATAAAAGCGAACTAGAATCCCTAAGGGAAGAGATCGATCAAATCGACTCTGAAATCGTCAAGTTACTCAACTTGCGGGTAAGTAAAGCCTGCAAAATTGGCAAAATTAAGAAACTTTCCGGGGTTGACCCCTATGATCCTGCCCGTGAAGAACAAGTATTTGAAAAACTTGCTGGTTACAGTGAAGGACCTTTGCGAGAGGGGTCTCTACGCACCGTTTACCGTGAAATCATTTCTGCCTCCATCGCTTTGGAGAAAGACATGGTT
>NZ_CAXLML010000015.1:0-7317 GCF_964187505.1 Candidatus Chordibacter forsetii | reverse complement strand
TCTGGGCAAGGATCAGATCGTAAAAGTTCACTAAGATCAGATTGTTCAATGGATACATTCAATTCCTCGGTCATCTCCCGGGTGGCGGCAAACTCATAAGATTCACCACGGTCAACATGCCCGGAACAACTTACTGTCCAAAGCCCTGGTTCCAAATCCTTAGAATTACTCCGTTTTTGTAAAATTAAGCCACCATTCATTCCCCAAGCGTATAAATGTACCGCTCTATGGAAGAGCCCCAGACGATGAGCATCCTCACGACTGGTCACTCCGATTACCCGGTCTGTCCGGTCGACCCAGTCAAACCATTCTTCCATAATATAAAATCAATGATCCCCCAAAGCACTTTGTGGTTGATTGCATATTAACGAGCTTACTAAGGTTGGAACTAGGTGGAAACAAAATTTAAAATCCTTGGTTCGAGCAGTTCGGGAAATACCGCTCTTTTACAAACAGGTAAATCAAACATTTTGATTGATGCTGGATTATCTGGGAAGAAATTAAAGTTTTTACTTTCTGAAGAAGGCCTGTCTGTAGAGGAATTAGACGCTATATTTCTAACCCATGAACACAACGATCACAGTGCCGGTATTCGTGGATTATCCCGCTACCTCAACCTTCCAATCTTTGCCAACCGAGACACCATCGATGCAATCCAGCCGAAACTTCCAAGGCGTCCGAATTGGAAAAGATTTGAAACGGGCGTGCCTTTTCAATTTCAGGAATTCAAGGTTCATCCATTTAGCGTGCCACACGATGCCTATGACCCCGTAGGGTTTTATTTTGAGTGGGGAACTGGAGACCTATTCGACCCTCCTTCCAGCCTTGCATGGGTGACCGACCTAGGTTTTGTACCTACCTTGGTTCAGGAACGAATCAGAAAAGCAAATATACTTGTGATTGAGGCAAATCATTGTACTGACATGTTAGAAAAGGACGAGAAGCGCCCATGGAGCCTTAAACAACGAATCCGAGGTCGACATGGTCATCTGTCCAATCAAACCACCTATGAGCTTTTGGAATCAATGGAAAATACCTGTTGGCGAAAGGTTTTCCTTATGCACCTCAGTAAAGATTGTAACGATGTCAACTTAGTGCGTGAACGCTTCAGCCAATTGCCCGGTCAGGGTAAACGATTTTCTACCTATGTAATTGATCCGGCGACTGCCAATCCTATTTGCGTGTGAAAACTCCCGAAAGACAAACCAAGATCATAGCCACCATTGGTCCGGCAACTGAATCTGAAGAGATGCTTGAATCCTTAATAAGCGAGGGGGTTGATGTAATGCGCCTGAATATGGCACATGCTTCCCACGAATGGATACGTGAGATCACTGAGCGCATCCGTAGAATTGGAGAAAAAGTCAAAAGGGAACCCGCAATATTGATGGATGTTAAGGGGCCAGAAATTCGTACCGGATATTTACAATCTCCTGTGCAATTAAAAAGAGGAGACTTAATTGATCTTGTCTTTACCGCCCAACCGGAACCACCAAGAATCGAGAAGGTCTGGCAAGTCGAAGTAAATTATGACAAATTGCACGAGCACCTGAAACCGGGAAATAATGTTCTGCTCGACAATGGATTGATTCCCTTGCTCGTGGTTGAAATTTCACCAAAGAAAATCCGCTGTCGCGTTCTTCAGGATGCAGAGCTTAAAAGCCGGCGACATGTTAATTTGCCTGGAATTAAGACTGGATTACCATCGATCACGGAAAAAGACAGGTTGGACACCTTAGTCGGCATCGAGTGCGAGCACGACTTCTTTGCCCTATCCTTTACCCGAGATGCCGATGCCATTGACCTATTTAAAAGCTTTCTCAAGGACAACAACAGTAATGCCCAGGTAATCGCCAAAATCGAAGACCAGCAGGGAGTGAACAACCTAGAAGAAATTGTAACTGCTTCTGATGGGCTGATGATTGCCCGAGGGGACCTGGGCATCGAATGTCCCTTTGAAGAATTGCCTATTATTCAAAGAAAAGCGGTGAGTATTTGTCTCTCCAGAGGTAAACCTGTGATTGTGGCCACCCACCTTTTGGAATCGATGATCGAGTCTCCTGTGCCCACACGGGCGGAAATTAGTGATGTGGCCAACGCCATCAACGAGGAGGCAGACTGTGTCATGCTAAGTGGAGAAACCACTACTGGCCTGTACCCGATCGAATGTGTACGTATGCTCAAGCGAATTTCTTCCCGAATTGAGCGAGAACTTCCTCCCGTATTGTCGGAAAGCCTGCGGCTTTTTCGGCCTAAAGCAAAGATGTTGCGCTCGGCCGCACTTCTTGCCCTACGCATGGAAAATGCCGCCGTTTTGGTCTTTACCAGAAGTGGGGATCTTGCTGCTAAGTTGGGTGCATTGCGTCCCAATGGGGCCCCGCTTTTCGCCTTTACTGATATCCCCGGGCTTCATCGAAGATTGCGCTTAATATGGGGGATCGAACCCTTCCTAATGGAATTCTCCAAAGACCCAGAACAAACCATTCAAGAAGCAATCAAACGATTAATTGAGGAAGAACGGGTCGAAACCGGAGATCAAATTGTCACCGTGACCAATGTGCTGGCCGACGGGAAAGTGGTCGAAAGTATCCAACTTAGAGAGGTGGATGTTTAAAGTGTCACAATTTACTTTTGTATTTTCAAAAAAATAAATGTGCCAATCACGACGAGTAAATAAGGTAAACTTGCCGTGACCATGGGAGTTAAAATTTGTTGTTCGCCTAGAGAATCAGACAAGGTACGAATGAAATAAAAACCAAGTGCACCAAGCAGAGAAACACCGGCAAGTTTTGCTGGGGTGGAAGAACCCCTAGCACTACCCAGTCCCAGCCCAATTATTAAGGCGACTAAACAAGCTGGTCCATTCCACCAAAGTTGAGCTTTTCTTAATTGGTACGAGATCATTTCTTTACCTTTCGAACTTGGAAATCGATCAAGCAAACGTTCAATTTCAACCAAAGTCATATCTTTTGCCCGCTTTTGAAGCCAAAGATAGGGCGTTGGGTCATCAGGAATATCTAACCCATAAAGTTGATCAAAAGAACGACTAATTCCCGGACTTTTTGTTTGGTATACTTCACCCTTTAGCGATGCTGCTTCGATAGTCTCCCAAACTAATGAACTTTTATTTTCATCAATCACTGGCAAACCTTTGGCGGAGTAAAACCCAAGAAATTTACCGTTGTAAAAAGTCCAACCCTTCTCGCTTTCCCATTTTGCAGTGGTAGCCCGCAAGCGCATCACATCTTCTCCTTTTTCTCCGTATTGGAAAAGTTGTAAATCCCTTCCTATACCCGTGGATGGGTCAAAGGAGCGAAAGTACCAAAGTCGTTCTGATCCAATTTGCATTTTTAGGCTGCGCGTTTCTAGGTCGCTCATATCCATTGAACGGAGTCCCGCACCATTCATCAACCAGTCACTGCTCAATCCAATCCCAAATCCAAGTATAACGATTAAGGAAAAAGACTGAATGGGAGAAATCCCGTTTGCCAGCATCGCAGTCCATTCTCCCCTTTTCCTTGCAAAAGAAAGAGAAAATAAGCTCGCACCCAAACAACAAATTGGAAGTAACCACGGTAAGTAAGACAGCAACCAAAACCAAAAGTCCTCCAACCAGAAGTCAAAACCTCTTGGGAATACCTGACTTAAATCTTCGACTGAAGAGAAGAGGAAAATAGTTCCCACTAGAAAAAACAGACAGCCTAAAAACCAAGTTGTCCACTCACGAGCCATGTAAATGATAATAGTTTTTGCCATGTCCAAGTATTTGCTAGCTTAACCCTTGCCCTAGGGGAAGTGAATTCTCAAGCTATGGATTAAAGAACAAATAAATAAAGATGATAAAAAATGTGCTAACCTTCATTGTTTTTACCATTCCACAACTTGTTCATGCAAAGAATGAAGAGGTTCCCAATAATTGGGAAAAGGACTTGGATACCTTTTTTGGTGAATATGTGGTGAGTCCACTGGCTAAACTACTCTTCTGGCCAATTCCAGGTATTGAGATTCCCCTAGTTGTAGCATGGTTGCTTGGTGGTGCCCTCTTTTTCACTTTGCGTATGCGATTCGTAAACATTCGCCTTTTTAAACATGCTATTGATTTGGTGCGGGGGAAGTATGACAACTCTGAGCAAGTTGGAGAGGTTACCCACTTTCAGGCATTAACCACTGCCCTTTCTGCAACCGTAGGATTAGGAAATATTGCCGGGGTGGCGATTGCTATTGGTACGGGGGGACCGGGAGCGACTTTTTGGATGATATTGGTTGGCTTCCTTGGCATGTCTTCAAAGTTTACCGAGTGTGCACTTGGTCAAAAGTACCGCAAAATTCGGAAAGACGGAAGAATTATGGGCGGAGCAATGCATTACCTTTCTCAAGGCCTGAAAGAAAAAAAACTAGGCGGATTGGGAGGCTTGCTTGCCGGGCTTTTTTGCCTGCTCTGCATTGGAGGATCTCTAGGTGGGGGTAATTCCTTTCAAGTTGTTCAGTCCCTCGACATGATTAAAACCGTTGTGCCCGAGTTGGCTGATTACCCCTGGGGGTACGGGCTGCTCATGGCTATTTTGGTTGGGCTGGTTATTGTGGGTGGAATAAAGAGTATCGCCCGAGTGGCATCTCTTATCGTTCCCATTATGTGCGGAATATACCTGCTCGCCTGTTTATTTATTCTTGGCTCTCATCTTGGAGAAATTCCCGCGGCTTTCAGCCTAATTATCGAGCAGGCTTTCTCCCCAGATGCTGCTTTCGGGGGATTTCTTGGTGTATTAATTATTGGAATTAAGCGGGCTGTGTTTTCCAATGAGGCGGGAATAGGCTCAGCTGCTATTGCTCATTCCGCCGCCAAAGTAAAAGATCCAATCGAAGAAGGAATAGTGGCTATCCTCGAACCCTTTATCGATACGATTGTGGTATGCACGATGACCGCTTTGGTAATTATAATAACAGGGGCATATATCGACCCAGCTAATGCAGAACTCATTGCCAAAAACCAGGGAGGTGCCCTTACATCTGTAGCGATGAGCAGTGTAATTCCATGGTTTCCATACATTCTTGCGATAGCAGTCTTTCTTTTCGCATTTTCTACGATGATATCTTGGTCCTACTATGGAGAAAGGTGCTGGGTGTATTTATTTGGAGACAAGTCATCCCTGATTTACAAAATACTCTTTCTTGTTTTCACCTTTCTAGGGTCTATAATAACGGCGACTAATATTTTGGATTTTTCAGATTTAATGATTTTGGGAATGGCATTCCCGAATATACTTGGATTGTTTATTCTAAGTGGAATAGTCAGAAAGGATTTAGACAATTACATCAAAAGCTTGCACATCTGATAAACTTGAACAATGTTAGATACAATTTATCTGTAATTTTTAATCCTATTCTGCTAGAGTATACCCATAATGTCCGAAGAAGAAGAAGTACAAATCTCCGATTCCGAAGAAGCCCGTGCTTGTATAAGCAGGTTACTCAAAGCAATTGAAGGATGGGCAGTTAAAGAAAGTAATAAAAACGAACTGGAAGTTACTGCATTTGCCGCTGCACTTGCCTCAGGAATTATTTCCTTTCATGAATTTTCCAGTAAGGATTGCCGAAAGAGTCAACAATTACTTGGAGCAATCTCCCGAGCCAAACAGCACATTGATAAAGAATTCAAAAAATTCGACGGAGAAATCGATAAAATGCATGTTAAATTTGCTCAGGAAATGGAAGAGCTAGATCTCAAAATCATTCGAGATCGTAAAGAGTTTAAACACTACCTAGTATCCTTGATTTATGCTGAGGAGTATAACAAACTTAGAACTAAAGTTACTAACATCTTTGAAACTCTCGACTCCAAATCGCGTTACGAAGATACTCCTTCCTCATAAGGAAAAAAACTTTTAATCGTTTGAGATTAATTTAATCCCTGCCCACAACCATGTGGGTATGGAAACAACACTGATTAACATAGTCGACATGATTACACGGAGTCCCGTTTCAGTGTCCTCCCCATAGCTTTTTACAACAACCAAAGCAAACACGCCTGCAGGCATTGCAGCTTGGACGATTAATACCTCTACCAACCAGGATGCATAGTGCGGTATCCATCCATACAAGGCATAGCAAATAAACAAGGCGGGCACCAACAATCCACGGGTCAGGAATGCTCCCACTTCTACTCGATAAGTTGGCGAGGGGCGAAACCCTTTAAACAAATCATAAAAACTGGCTCCTATAATCATAAGAGCCATGGGAATAGAACAATTACCAATCATAGACAACACCTCCCAAGCGTATTGGGGAAGCAAAGCTTTCCCTCCTACCATCTGTAAAGATATGGCAACTAGGACTGAAATCGCAGGCGGGTTCAATATTTTGCTAAGCTTCAACCTCGAAGAAGTTAGCAATAAAATACCCACCGTCCAAATCGCCACCTCCACACCAAGGTTAAAAAGAATAATTTTTACGACCAAATCATTTCCAAAGAATAAAGCGGCAATAGGGATGGCAAAAAATCCATAATTAAAAATTCCTGAACAAAAACAAAATGCAGGTATTTCTCTTCCCTTAATCCTACATAACTTGGCAACCAAGCGGGCAATCAAAAAACCGACCGCTATCGAGCAGAATCCAAAGAGTGCCGCCGTCCATGCCTCTTTTGCACCAACCGGAGTCTCCGTGCCCAAAACATGGTATAGAATGAAACATGGGTACAAGACATAGACGACAAATCGGGACATCGTACGATCTGCCTCACGCCCCAACCAATCTTTCCGTCTGGCCACGCCCCCGATAAAGAGCAGAAGAAAGGGCGGAGCAACCGCAGTTAAAATGTTTACCCAACTATCCATCCAAATGATTTACCATAACGATAAATGGAAATTCATGGATGCAAACCAAAAAGAAAAGGTAGCAAACTTAAGCAGTGTGCAGAAAAACTTAAATCAAATGGCGTCCCCACGAGGAATCGAACCTCGATCTACGGTTTAGGAAACCACTGTTCTATCCGTTAAACTATGGGGACTCAGGTGTTCGTTGTCAGTTCGTTGTCAGTTTTCATTGTCATGCTTACCAATTCTGCTACATTCATTTGTATGCCCAAGGTAGTGAATAAAAAACTAAGTAATGCTGTCATCGAAGGTGTTTGTATTATTAGACATGTTCCCAAGAACGACAAGTGGGAAGTTGATGCTGGACTTAAACTTGGCGGAACCAAAAAGCATAGAAAAAGATTCAAAACAAAAGAGGAGGCAATTACTTATGGTGAACTCTTAAAGGTTAAACTCCGCAACCAGGGGACAAGTGCATTCAGACTTACAACGGCACAACAGGTAG
>NZ_CAXLML010000014.1:0-8946 GCF_964187505.1 Candidatus Chordibacter forsetii | reverse complement strand
TCCTCCCCATTTGCCTGGGGACGTTGGTAAGCGGATGGAACTGTCTTGGGCATTCCGCCACGTGGATTTTGTACAATGTCGAAACATTCGTTTATCTTGGCAGGTAGATGCCATTTACCAGTGAAGTAGGTTTTGTAACCAGCGGAGCTCATATACTTCGACCAGTATCTTCCTTCTTTTTGTTCCTTATTTGCAGTCTTATGGGTTTTGTGAGCCCGCCAGATAAAAGCTCCGGTGTTTAACATGTGACGACTGGCCACGCAGACAGCTCCGCTCCATGAACCCATATTGTAAGCCCGGTCAAAGAAAGCTCCCTCTTTAGCCAGTCGATCAAGGTTCGGAGTTTTTATCTCGGTCAACCCAAGCATCCCTAAAGTTTCATAGCTTTGATCATCAGCAAAGAGAAACAAGATATTTGGCTTTTTGCTTTGGGTTCCCCATGCAAAATGAAAGCAGGAGATTACGAAAAAGATATTTAAAAGAATAGCCATGACTCAATTATCTTCTGCTCTGGGTTTCCAGGTCAAGACTTGAGGGAGTGAGTGAACGATTTAATGCTTAAAATATCAACGCATGTCCAAAAACTGCAGAGCAATATAAACCTTGAGAATAGGATGTTCTAGCGGGTTTTATCTAAGGTTCGATGTTCAATGAAGCGCCCATGCATTTGGGCGAGAACTTTTGGGTTCATTGAGGCTACATTTTCTTTTTCCAATGGATCATTGCTGAGGTTATACAAAGACCAGTCGGATGGTTTTTTTGGGTTTTTTTTGGAGTAGCACACGATCTTCCAACTACCATACCGGAGAGCCCTTCGACGGTTGCCCTGTACCCAGTAGAAGTCGCGTTCAGGAGATTTAGCACCGCTTAGAATGCTGGGGGACTGATCAAACCCATCCCAGGAGAACGAGTTGGTTCTTTGGAATCCAACCAACTGAGCAATTGTGGGAAACCAGTCCACGATGTGCATGGGGGTACCGATTTGTTGAGGCTTTATTTTTTTGGGCCATACCGCAAACCCAGGCACCTTGATCCCTCCTTCATAGACATCTATTTTACTTCCTCTCATCGGAATGGGTTGATTGAAATCGGTAAGTTTAAGGTCATCGGGGTAGGCGTTGCCCGGCCAATTGACTTGTGGACCGTTGTCGGATGAAAAAAGTATTAGGGTGTGGTCGTAGAGATTTTGACCTTTCAGGGTATCGATGACCCGACCGATGGCATGATCCAAATGATGAAGGGCGGCGAGGAACAATCTTTTTTCCGGGTCCTGTTCCTGCTGAATTTTCCCGAGGGGGTCATTAAACCAGGGGATGTCACTTTCATTTTTCCAGCGGTTTGGGTTTCGCCGATCCAGTTGGGTCGGTTGATCATAAAATTTCCCCCGTTCATCCAAAGGGGTGTGTACGGCGGTGTAGGGCAAATAGAGAAAGAAAGGATTGTCTCTTTTTTCCCGAATGAAACGAATGGCATCATCGGTGATCAGCTGGGTTGTATGGACCCCGTTCTCACTGCCTTCAATTAATTCATGATTACGGTGCCAGGTATGAAAAAGAGGGCCCTTGCGGTAACCGTGGTTGTAGTTTCCAACGGCTCCGGAAAGACAGCCATAACTTTGATCAAACCCAAAATAGTTGGGCCCATGATCAGGTGAGCTGCCCAAGTGCCATTTCCCCGACAGGCAGGTGTCGTATCCTTGTGATTTGAGCATCGAAGCAATGGTCGGTGTGCCTTTGGGGAAGGCTGGCTTGGTGCTGGCAGCTGTGGCATGGGGGCCGAACCGGCTGGGGTACCTGCCGGTCATCAGGGCCGCTCGGGTGGGAGTACATTGAGCCATGACATAGTGGTTGGTGAACAGAGCACCACTATTGGCGAGTTTATCGATATTAGGGGTGTACACCTTTGGGTTGTTGTAGCCTACATCACCCCAACCCTGGTCATCGGTGAGGATAATGATTACATTGGGTTGGTCCCCAAAGATTTGAGCACTAATCAAGAACGCAGGAAGTAAGAAAAATCTGATCATATTTTTTATTCTATGTTGTTTTCTTGCTGATGGTCGAAGTAGTTGACCAAAGAGTAAGCTTGGTGGTGAATTTGCTTCATCGATTTCCAAAGGACATCGTAGGCTTTACTTTCCTTGTCGACGATCCCGGCGTTGTTCCGTGAGTCTCGGTACTTAAACCAGTGCCACCCGATACAGGAAGGAATTTGCAAAAGGCCTAGGCTAAAATGCTGGTAAAATTTAGCCCGATCTGCCTGAGTACGCACTGGGAAGCCAGCCCCAAATTCGTCAACAGGTAGGTCGCTATCCTCGGCCATGGCATACCATTCGGTGATCAGGATGGGCTTGCCGGCCAGAGCAGACCAGTTTTCGATCCGTTCCTTTTCCGGAGTCCAACGATGGTAGTAATTGACCGAGATGACATCGGCATACTTGCCCGCAGCCACGAAAATCTGCTCGGATTGAAGAGCCCGTCCATGTAAGCGAGTGCCGAGGTAGAGGTGGTTGGGGTCGTTTTTTTTCAGGGCACTTGTAACCTTGCGGTAATAGGTATCCACCACCAATTCGAGGAAATCCCGGTCTTCTTTCCATCCTGCTTTCTTTACCTTGCGGTCCTGGAGAAACTTGTGGGCAGCCAGATGATTGGGGTCATCCTTGGGGTGGGAAAGGTAGAGCTCGACAATGCCTTTTTCCCGGAAGGGCAGTTCGTTATCGGAGAAGTGTCCGAAGAGCCAAGGATCATCATTGGTAATGCGAGCTTTCTCAAAAAGTCGTTCGCAAAAGGATTCAAATTTGGGGTCGAAAGGGTAGAGGACTGGGTATTCTCCGGTAGCCGCATGCCTCTTTTTACGATCGTTACGGTAGTGGGAGGAAACATTCCAGCGCAGGCAGTAAGAGACGGGCCGGTCCAGTTTCCGAATCACATCCGAGGAGGACCAAGATCCTGCGGTATTGAATCCAAATTTACGTAACTTGCCGGTGGCATCTTTTCCCCAAAGCAGAGTCTGCTCATTAGCTAAGGTATCGGGTCCACCGTCCTCCGGACTGACGGAGTTGACTCCCATGCAAATCATTGGATATCCCTCGGGATCAACTGTCCACCAGCGTCCCGATATTTTTTCGATCCTGTAAAACCCAGTTCCCTCGTGTCGTATTTCTTTCCATCCACCGTAAAGCCCAACTCTTGCCTGCGGTCCAGTTGCAAAACCTTCTAGGTCTGAAAGAGTTGTGCAGACCATTTTTTGGTACTCATCCTTAACCAATAAATCGGCGGATTCTTTGCCTCCAAGAAGAGAGGACCAAGTAATCGTGCACAAGACCAAGAGAAAGGTCTGGCGAAAGCGAGGAGAGGGCATGGTTTAGAACCTAAGCAATCAGATCTTTTACAACATGGGAGTGATCCACCCCGGTGAGTTTCCAATCCAATCCCTGATGCTTTACGGTGAAGAACTCGTGTTTGATCCCAAGTAAGTGAAGCATGGTGGCGTGGAGGTCGTGAACATGAACCTTGTTCTTAGTTGCATGGTATCCAAGTTCATCGGTCTCGCCGTATCCAAAGCCTCCCTTGGTTCCTCCTCCCGCCATCCACATGGAAAAGCCCTTGATATGATGATCACGACCGATTTCACCCTTCCCTTGGTACATCGGGGTTCTACCAAATTCTCCGCCCCAAACTACTAAGGTATCATCAAGCATGCCCCGTTGTTTAAGGTCTTGAATTAGGGCCCATGTAGGTTTGTCGGTTAGGCCACAACAGGTGCCCATGTACTTTTCCAAACCGCCGTGGTGGTCCCAGCCCCGGTGGTAAAGATGAATGAAACGAACGCCTTGTTCAGCAAGCTTTCTTGCGAGCAGGCAATTTGATGCGTAGGAACCATCCCCGGGTGTGGCACCGTACATATCTAAAATATGCTGGGGCTCATTTGAAACATCCATCAGTTCAGGCACCGAGGTTTGCATTTTAAAAGCCATTTCATAAGCGGCTATTCGAGTATCGGTCTCCGGATCGTTAATTGCCTGGTTGCGGTGGCGGTCCAGGGCAGTGATTGCATCGACTAATTTTTTTTGGTGACTTGAACTGACGCCCTTTGGGTTTCGCACATAGTGAACCGGATCGCCCGTGGAATTAAACTCCACACCCTGAAATTTACTGGGAAGAAAACCGGCCGACCATTGGCGGGATGCGATGGGTTGGGGATTGCGCCCGCCCACACTGGTCATCACCACAAAACCCGGCAGATCCTCGGCTTCGCTGCCAAGTCCATAATTAATCCACGAGCCCATGGAGGGACGTCCGCTGATTGCAGTGCCCGTGTTCATGAAAGTATGAGCGGGATCGTGGTTGATCTGCTCGGTGACCATCGAGCGAATGATCGATATATCGTCGGCCATCTTTGCCGTCCATGGAAGGTAGTCACTGACATACTGCCCACCTTGCCCGTACTTTTTGAATTTGGTAAGATGTCCCTGAACTTTTAGTTCTTTGCCCTGTAGTTGAGCGATGGGCTGTCCCTTGGTGAAAGACTCGGGCATTGGTTGCCCGTGTAGTTCATCAAGTTTGGGTTTGTAGTCGAAGGTTTCCAAGTGGGATGGACCTCCAGCCATACAAAGAAAGATGACCCGTTTCGCTTTTGCCTTGGGTAAAAGGAAGCTAGGTTTACCGGAATCTTTTGCTATGAGTGAATTGAGGGCAGCACTACCCAGGCTAAGGCCCGAACCGGCAAGAAAGGCTCGGCGGTTGATATGGTTGGCGGAGAATAGTGGATTCATCGTCTTAAATTGGTTTCAGCGAGATTAAGTACGGCCCGGGCCACCGGAGTCCAGTCTTCCTCGGTACTTGGTACTTGAGAGTCAAATAGTGCGGCCAAAGTTTTTTGTTCAAAGGCATCCGGAGGTCTTGAGAGAGCCTGGCGGAAAGCATAGGTCAGGCGCTCTTTAATGCTGGAGCCTCCACTGCTGACAATCTTTTTAGCAAAGAACTTAGCCGCTTCTAGAAAGGTGGGGTCATTGAGCAGAACAAGGGCAGCTAGGGGGGTGTTGGACTGTGGGCGTTCAGCGGAGCACTCCTCACGACTCGGGGCATCGAATGCCTTAAGCATAGGATGGAGAAACTGTCTTTGCCAATGTACATAGAGTCCACGGCGCCAAAGAGACTTTCCTTTGTCGGTCTGGTATTTTCTTGGGGGGAAATTAAGGTGACGATAGTAGCCGGCAGGTTGCATGGGTTTTACACTGGGGCCTCCGATGGTGGGGACAAGTAATCCGCTAATCGCAAGAGTGTTGTCGCGTACGAACTCAGCGGGTAGGCGGCGGGCGATCTGATAGCTTTGATAGCCAGCAGGGGGTAGGGTGGCTTGCCGGTAGGTTCTACTAAGAAGAATATCCTTGATGAAGACCTTGAGGTTCCACTTTTTTTCGACAAGCGAGAGCGCTAGCCGGTCGAGCAATTCGGGGTGTTCCGGCGGGGTGCCCTGTCCACCAAAGTCGGTGAGGTCCGGTGCCAGGCCTTTACCGAAAAAGAGATACCATAGACGGTTGGCAAGCACTCGGGCGTTGATCAGACCAATCCCGTTCTCGGTGTCCGTAAGCCAGTTAGCGAGGTCGAGTCGGGACAGTCTTTCTTTATCGGATTGAATGCTTCCAAGAAATTTTGGTACGGAAGGCAATACAACCGGCCCGCTATCGTCCATCCAGTTTCCTCTCGGGAGAACCCGCATAGTACGAGGTTTAACCGCCCGGGAAACCATGGTCCAAATACCTTGATTTTCCACTTTTTTCTTTTTGCCTACTAATTTACGGTAGCGGTCGATGCTAGCTTGATCGGTTAGCTCAAGATATTTGGTTTCGAGTTCGGCGAGCTTCTTTTTCCATGGTGCCTTCTTATTGTTTTTCGCTTTTTTAAGTTGGCTGGTAAATTGGGTACGGTTGTGGTCGAGAGCGTTAATTCCCAATACGATTTCTCGGGGTAGTGCCATGGTGATTTCTTGGGTAAGACTATCAATTCTTGCCTGCTGCTCCGGGCTAAAGATTTGGATTTCTGGAGGCCGCTTGGTGGGTAAGGAGTTTCCATTAAAACCACGGTCACCCAGATCGGAAAAGAAGGAAGCGAGGGCATAGTGATCCTTGATGGTGTAAGGGTCATACTTGTGGTCATGGCATTGGGCACAGCCGACGGTCGCCCCCATCCATACTTCTGAAACATTGCGTACCCGGTCGGCGGCATAGATCGCGTCGTACTCCTTGAGTTGCAGGCCTCCCTCATGGGTAGTCTGCAGGAGTCGGTTGTAACCGGATGCCACTTTTTGCTGGGTGGTGGAACCGGGGAGGAGATCGCCGGCCAACTGCTCCCGGGTAAACTGGTCAAAGGGTATGTTGTTATTAAATGCTTGGATGACCCAGTCGCGGTAGGGCGATATATTGTGGGGTTGATCTCCGTGGTACCCGACGGTGTCCGCATAACGCACCAGGTCCAGCCAGTAGGTGGCGAGGCGTTCGCCAAAGTGGGGAGAGCCGAGGAGGTCTTCGATTATCCGGGAATAGGCTTTTTCGGATGGATCGGATGCAAAGGACTGAACCACCTCGGGTGCTGGAGGCAGGCCGGTCAAATCGAAGTGCAAACGGCGTACGAGGGTGACGGGGTCGGCCTCTTTGGCGGGTCGGAAATTTCTTTTTTCGATGTCTGCGAGAGCGAATGGGTCAATCCAGTGAGTCGACCATTGCTTGTCCTTTACCTCGGGAGTGGGATGATCAACTGGAGGAACATAGGCCCAGTGGTCCGCCCATTTGGCACCTTCTTTTATCCACTGTTCGAGGATTTGTTTTTCTTTTTTGGTCAGAGGTTTTCCGATCTCGGGCGGGGGCATCAGCTCATCTTCCTCCCCGGAATGAATACGATAAACCATCTCACTATCCTCCGGACTGCCGGCTACAATCGCCATCAGTTCATCATTCTTCGCCTCCGATTCAATATCTAGTCTGAGGTCCGCCTTGCGCCCCTCTTCGTCAGGGCCGTGGCAGGCAAAACATTTATCGGAGAGGATGGGACGGACATCCCGATTAAAGTCCAAGGCTGCCTGGCAGAAGGAAGCCAGAACAAAAAAGAGAATGTGGAAGTAAATACGCATTTAAATTTACAAGTGTAAAGCTATTGGTTTGGGGTAATTTATCCAAGTAGAAATTTGAAAATGGGCTAAATTTGTAGAGGCAGAATCGGAGGTACCGGCTAACGGAATGAGAGAGAAGCAAGGTTCATCATTCCGCTCCGAACACCAGGTTTATCGAAACAAACATATAGGTCATGTCTGCCTGAGGTTGGGCTAATGTTGATGGGTTGGTCGAAATACTCGGACCAACTGCCATTCGGGGTTACCTCGACTTTACCAATCAGTTGGCCATCCATTGAGCCGAGCCGAAGCTGGATTTCTCCTCCGGTTCCGGCACTGGCGACATAGGCTATTATCTGACGAATATCAGTGAGGTTAATCCCTTGGTAACACAGATAGGATCCATGCCCGATGTGACCAACCTCTTTCTCGGAAAGTTTCAGGCCTTGATGGGAATCTGCTACAATACCTGGCAAGTCTCTGGTTCTTAGTTGGATGAGCTGTGATCCACTTAGGGGAGCAACGGGGAGGGCACCGCTATCCACATAACTTGCTTCGAGAAGTAAAAGGGAGCGGTTAGCCTTTTTGGCATCGCTTGGCTTATGAACGATGAGGGTTCCAGAATTTCCCCTTTGTACAGTATCCTCTTCCTGACCCAGGGCAAAAATCCAATCAACCATTTCCCGGGCAACTTTAATACTGTGCTGGGGGTGAGGCATCATCGGTATTTGCCCCCATACACCGGATGAACCATTGACTATTCTTTGTGCGGCTTCATTTCTTGCTTTTTTTACTCCCTCGTATTTTAGCGAGATAGCCGAGAAGGATGGGCCGACCAGTTGCTGTTCCACGGAGTGACAATTAAAGCAGTCACTTGCTTTCATTGAGCTTAATCCAGGGTGAGTCTCAATTAGTAAATTAGATGGTTGGTTGTTGGATTGCGCAGAAACGACTTGGTGAGCTACTTTGATCCGCTTGGGGTTGATGGATGCATCTTCCTCGTCGCTTACTTCAACCAACCACTCTATGGGTTTTCCAAATTCAAAAAAGTCACCATCTTGAGGAGAAATAATTTTTACGGTGGGGGGGCCGTTTCCGACTGAGATGGGTATGGTTTTCACATCCATTGCTCCGTTTCTATCGAGTATGGTTAAAGAGATTTGCACATTCCCGAAATCCTGCAAAGTCAGGGTGGGGTTGGCTTCTTTAGATAGAATAGATCCATCCCCTGGAAGCTTTCGCCATTCATAGGTTAAAGAATCCCCGTCATCCGGATCCATGGATCCTTCGCTGGATAATTTAATAGTAAGGGGTGCTTTCCCGGCGGTTTGGTCGGCGGAGATTTTGGCTACAGGCGGACGGTTTCCTCGGATATAATCAATGCGAACAAGTTTGGCATTTTCGTTTTTCCCCCAGGTTGTTCCATACTCAATTAGATAAAGTGCGCCATCGGGTCCAAATTCCATATCGATGGGACGAATGAAAGAATGATCCGGCATAAAAGGTTCAAGATCTACCAATTCTTCGTTTTTATCGAGCCGGGCAGTAAAGACCCAGTTACGGGTCCACTCGTAAATAAATAGGCAGTTATCAAAGTGCTTGGGGAGTTTGGTTTCGCTCTTAAGTTTAGAATTATAATGAAAGACCGGCCCAGCACAGGCGGTTCGACCGCCCCCACGAAGGATGCTAAACTCGGGGGTTCCCCTGGTTCGATACCAAATAAAAGCAGGCTTGGCCGGGGGTAAAGTTATGGGATTTTCGACAAAACTGGATTGGTTGACTGGGGCTTGTGGGTTTTGCGGAGGATGCAGGTCCGAGGTGTTAAAATCCCGCATGGGA
>NZ_CAXLML010000013.1:0-15286 GCF_964187505.1 Candidatus Chordibacter forsetii | reverse complement strand
GAAGGTGCCCATATGGGAAAGTCCGCTTTTTTCATTCGTCTCCACGGTTGCCCGGTGCATTGCCCCTGGTGCGACTCCGCCGGCACCTGGCACCCCGACCATATTCCCGATTCGATCGATCGGATCGAACCACTCGATCTGGCCGAGGAAGCGATGCAGTCGGGCTGCGAAATTGTGGTCATCACCGGGGGAGAGCCTGCGATTCATCCCCTCTACGATTTGGTGCACGAGTTGCGCATCCGTAGCCTGCCCATACACTTGGAAACCTGCGGTGCTTTCCCAGTGCAGGGAGAAATGGATTGGATCACCCTAAGCCCAAAATGGAACAAGCTCCCTATCGAGGAAACCTTTTTACTGGCGGATGAATTCAAGGTCATTGTCGAATCGCCAGAGGACCTTTCCAAATGGACTAATGCCCTGCCCATGAAAGAAAGAAAGGTGCCGATCTGGTTGCATCCTGAATGGTCGCAAGCAGAAAACTCAGAGGTCTTAGGGGCGATCAACGACTGGATAAAACACGAAGGTTTTCCCTATCGGGCGGGTTTTCAATTGCACAAATTGTACATGGTGGATGAAGCGGATAAACGCTCCCGCCCTACCGCTTCCTTGAGTCATTTAGAAAAATCGAATAAGATTAAATAAATGGGAACTTTTGGAGAATAAACATATGTGCGGTCGATACGCATGGTCCAATCCGCAGGTCGAACGCTTTCGCAAGTACGCCCCACCGCCCCACAAAAAAATCCATCCGCGCTACAACCGCTCACCCGGGCAGTCCCATCCTATCCTTCATTCGAACAACCAATCCAATTCTTGGGCAGAAGCACAGTGGGGAAGTTTCCCTTTTGCCAATTCGGTAAATTCTCGTCGATTCCCCATTAATGCAAGATCCGAAACCGTATCCCAAAAACCAACCTTTCAGGCTGCATTCGAGTCTCAAAGATGCCTTGTTCCCGCTGACGGATATTACGAGTGGCAAGTAGTGGAAAGAGATCGTAACCCGCACTTCTTCCATCTGCCCGATCGTTCGACCTTTGCCTTTGCCGGTCTATGGCGTGAAGGACCTGATGGCCTGTGCTTTACTATTTTGACCCGCAGTGCCCCGCCCAACTGCCTCCATATCCACCACCGCATGCCGGTTATTCTTTCGGATGAACATTACTCAGTATGGATGAGTGAACAATCGACCGCTGGACAATTGCTGGATCTTTTAAGCAATATAAAATCCGACATTCTTTTTTATCCAGTTTCCAAACGAGTCAATGCAACCAGGGAGGATGGACCAGAACTTCTGGAACCTAACCGCGACCAGCAATCGACTCTTTTTTGAATGGTCGTACAAGCAAGCAAGCAAAAGGCTAAAACCCTTAAAAAGCCGGCAATAGATGTGGTGCTTGAATGGTTTAAGACAAAACAATGGGATCCATTTCCGTTTCAAAAAAAAACCTGGTCTGCCCATGCCAAGGGAGAGAGTGGATTAATCCATGCCCCGACCGGTACCGGTAAAACCTATGCCGCGTGGGCGGGTCCCTTGATCGAATGGATGGACGAGCTTGGAAAAAAGCCAATGCCCAAGCGCCCGCCCGAATTGCGTGTTCTATGGATCACGCCTCTACGTGCCCTCGTCAAGGACACCACCCATTCACTTCGTACTTTAGTGGAAGATTTGCAACTCCCATGGACTGTGGAAGAACGAACAGGAGATACCACCGGATCAATCAAGGCGAAGCAAAGAAAACGCTTTCCATCCTGTTTGGTAACTACGCCAGAGAGTCTATCCCTACTCCTCTCCTACCCTGAAACCAAAGAGGCATTTTCCAATTTACGAACCGTGGTGGTCGACGAGTGGCACGAGTTATTATCCACCAAACGGGGAGTACAAACCGAACTGGGGCTGGCTCGTTTACGATTATGGAATCCAAAATTAAAAACCTGGGGATTATCCGCGACCCTGGGAAACCTAGATATTGCTCAAGCTACCCTTCTGGGAACCAACCAACCAGGTAAATTGATTAATGGAGATTTAAAGAAAAAATTCGAGGTCGATGTCCTCATCCCAAAAGATATGGAAAAATTTCCTTGGGCGGGACATCTCGGTGGAAAAATGGTTGAGGAGGTCGCCCAACAAATTGAAGGTGCCGGAACAACCCTTGTATTCACCAACGTTCGATCACAGACAGAATTTTGGTATCATGAACTGCAGCAAATTCGGCCAAAATGGAAGGATGAAATTGGCATTCACCATGGATCCATTGACCGCAAGGAAAGAAAACAGGTGGAAGACCGCCTGCGGGAAGGAAGTATACAGGCGGTGGTTTGTACAAGTAGCCTGGACTTGGGGGTCGATTTTTCGCCCGTTGATCAAGTCATTCAAATTGGAGGGCCCAAAGGAGTCGCTCGTTTATTGCAACGGGCAGGCAGGTGCGGGCATCAACCCGGTGCGGTAAGTCGGGTAATTTGCGTCCCCACCCATGCAATGGAGATGGTGGAGTATGCGGCTGCACGGGAAGCGATCAATGAACGAAGAATTGAAGCCCGCGATCCTCTCAGGTCTCCATTGGACTTACTTGCCCAACATCTGATCACCCTGGCATTGGGGGGTGGATTTTTCTCAAAAGATGCAATCAAAGAGGTCCGCTCTGCTTGGTCCTACAGGGACATAACCGAAGAGGAATGGGGATGGGTGCTTGATTTTATCATTCGTGGAGGAGATACCTTACGGGCATACGATCAGTTCAAACGCGTGGTGGTTGATGCCAACGGATTGCACAGCGTGGAATCACGAATCATTTCCAGGTTCCATAGGATGTCCATTGGCACGATCACCAGCGATCCCGCAATCGAGGTAAAATTTAGCACCGGGCGAAGACTGGGAACGGTGGAAGAATCATTCATCTCAAGAATTAAGCCTGGCTCAAACTTTTATTTTGGAGGTAAATTACTGGCCCTTAAAAGGGTGCGCGACCTCACGGCTGTAGTCACCTTGGCCAAGAGAGGTAAAGGGGCCATTCCAGTTTGGGGAGGTGGGAAATCGCCCCTTTCTTCCGAATTGGCCCTGGGTGTACGCCAGAAACTGGAAGCTGCTGGAAAGGATATTTTTAAAGAAAAGGAAATGCGGGCATTACGGCCATCCCTGGAGTTACAGACCATGGGCTCAACACTTCCAAAAATGAATGAATTATTGATCGAGCGTACAGATACTCGGGAAGGAACATGTTGGTTTATCTATCCGTTTGCCGGACGCTTGGCTCATGAAGGACTCGCGTCTTTAATCAGTTATCGGATGACAAGGCTCGAGCCGATGACCCTTTCTCTTTCTTTTAACGACTATGGATTTCACCTCTGTTCAACCTCTACCAAAGAATTTAATGAATCCGACTGGCGAAATCTTTTATCCCCAGAAGGTGTGGTTGATGAACTTCTTGAATGCATGAACTTAAGCGAGATGGATAAGCGGCAATTTCGCGAAGTCGCCCGGGTTGCTGGATTAATCTTTCAGGGCTATCCTGGTGCCCGCAAATCAAACCGGCAGGTTCAGGCATCAGGCGGATTGTTTTTTGATGTTTTTTCGAAATACGATCCAAACAACCTTCTACTCACCCAATCGCGCCGGGAAGTCCTCGACAGACAATTGGAAGTAAACCGAATGGTTTCCACACTGAAAAGAATTTCCGGGCAAAAAATCGTCAGGAAGTCCCCGTCGCGACTATCTCCATTTGGTTTTCCTCTATGGGCAGAATCTTTGCGTTCCCAAGTAAGTTCCGAATCTTGGAGCGACCGGGTAAAACGTATGTCGCAACAGCTTGAAAAGTCTGCATGAATGAATTGCTGACCATTGACTGGCAAGGAGAATCCCTCCAACTTCTAGCTGATCGGGCGGTCTTCTGGCCAAAAGAAAAAACGATCTACATTGCAGATACTCATTTTGGGAAAGCGGCCACTTTTCGAAAAGTGGGTATCCCAGTATCTGAACATACAACGATGGAGGACTGCCTGCGCCTTGGTACACTCATTGATAACACCCGTGCTGAAAAGTTGGTCATTCTGGGAGATTTTCTACATGCACGGGCCGGAAGATCTCAACCAGTTAGAAACCTGCTCTTCAATTGGCGCGATCAATATCAGGAATTGTCTATTGATTTAGTGAGGGGGAATCATGACCTGCAATCCGGAGATCCATGGCCAGAGTTGGGCATTACTTGCCTGCCCGACCCTACCCCCACAAAGAAAAACACATGGGAACTTAGGCATCTTCCACCTGACGAGGAGGTTGATCGACCGTTCTTAGCTGGACACTTGCACCCGGGGTACCGCTTACATGGGAAAGGCAGAGATTCCTTGCGCTGCCCCTGCTGGGTGGCAAGTGAAAAACGAATCATTTTGCCAGCCTTTGGAAGTTTTACTGGCCTCAAAAATATAAAACACGAAAAGGGCGAGAAAATCTTCCTAACCAACGGGAAGGAAATTCAAGAATTGGGCTAATTAAATGGTTATGTTGAGTGCTCTTAAATTTAATTCATTCAATCAATTCCCCTTGACTATAATCGAGTCCCTAGAAAGATAAGAAGATTGTGCACGGGATAACCCCTTTGAATAACTAACCACAAATCAATTAATACATTATGAAAAACCTTCTTCTTATTCTCGGAGTTCTCTCCATCGGTTTATTTTCCTCCTGCGGCGGTGGTTCACACGACCACGATTGCTGTGGCGAATGTGGTGGCGAATCTGAATGCTGCGGAAAATGCGGCGGCGACAAAGCCGACGAAGGCAACGCTTCCAAGTAATCGTTTTCTATATAGGATTTTTACTTTCAAGGCCCATGTCGAGATACTCGGCATGGGCTTTTTTGTGCCTTCATAAATTTGCCAATCAAGGACGCACCCATTGAATTTTTACTAGTGAAAAGATTAGTCCAAGTATTTGAACCTAAAAATTCGTATATTGGTGCTCAGGTTACTTACTCGACCATAAAAAGCCGTAAATCATTCTCACTGCCCCGCCCTGCTCAACCAGTCAACCCTCCCCCCGTTGCCGTCGAATCTTTTGCCCAAGACCCCAATCAGTACCACAGACTTATGGATGCAGTAGCTTGCCTGAGCAGAGAGCAACAACTTCAGGGCAAGTAGCGAGATTCCCAAACTGCCTGGCAGGACTGAATTAATTCTTTTAGCTTTTCCGGTCTAATTGCTTGCTTGGGGTCGTCTCCGATTCCTTTTGATGGATCGATATGAGACTCTATGCACAACCCATCTGCTCCATATGCAAATGCTGCCAAGGAACAGGCTTTTACAAAATCGGCATGACCCACGCTATGGGAGGGATCTACCACTACGGGTGCCCAGGTACGGTTTTTAAGCAAGGGAGTGATCGATTCATCCGGGTGGTTCCGATAGCCCTCCAAGTGTGGGGTAGTTCCCCGAGGACAAAGCATTACATTGGGGTTGCCTTCGGCCACAATATATTCGGCAGCCGCAATAAATTCATTTGGGGAACCGACATGACGACCACGTTTAAGTAAGACTGTGGTATCCGAACCTGCTGATAACTTTCCAACCTCCTTGAGCAAGGAATAATTTAATGCGTTACGTGTTCCGATCTGTAAAACATCCACCTTGGCATCGAAGGCAAGTTTGAGCTGTTCGGAGTCCATTACTTCGATATCAATGGGTAACCTTGTTTCTTCGCGGGCTTGAAGAATAATCTCGAGGGATTTACTGTCTCCTTGATAGGAATATGGATTGGTACGTGGCTTCCATACTCCACCTCGCAAGGCATGAGCTCCTGCCTCTTTGATGGCATGAGCAGATTCCAAAAAAAGATTAGGATTCTTTGGATCAATGGTGCAGGGACCAGCGATAAAGAAGGGTTCCTCTTTACCAACCTCGGTCTTTCCAACTTGGACTCGATGATCTGCCAGACCAGATCGCCGATCCATCAATTTATAGGGCGACTCGATCATATCGACCTTGGAAATAAAAGGGAGTCCAGCAATTCGCTTGAACATAACTTCTCTGCTCTCGTCTCCGAGAATGGCATAAACACAACGGTTGTGTCCCTGGATTTCTAAAATGGAACATTCAAAATCCGAAGCAATTGCCTCGACTTCATTAAGTTCGTTTGTGCTAAGTTTGTTGGCTTTGGGGATGATCATATGAATTCGAATGGAAAGATAAAAAGCTTTAATCTTGTCAGTCAGCTCAACAGAGCAAAGAATTGTAGAAAATGGCAAGTATAACTAAAAAGCCAACTATGTCTAAATATACTCAATTCCTCTGCTTCCTGTTCTTTGCAATATGGATTTCTTCCTGCGAAAAACCGCAAGTACAAACCAAAGAAAAAGGATACCCATTGGCAGATATTCTCAAGGAACAATCTTACTGGGAAGGGAGTTCAGTCGAGGCATCTGATACCTTCTTTGTAGACGATGAAAATATGTTTTGTTTTAAGGAATCCAAGCGACCTTATTCCGGAGTGATCAAAGTTAGGGCAAGGAACGGAACCGTATCAGCCTTGAGAAGTTATGTAAGTGGCGTGCCTGATGGTGACTTTTACGAATGGCACGAAAATGGAAACTTAAAGTCAAAGCAACAATATAAAAACGGAGAGAAACACGGATATTTCTTTGTCTGGACATCCAAAAATGTAATTTATTCCAGACGATATTATCAAGATGGAATGGAGGACTTTGGTCGTTTCGAAGACGAAGGTGTGGCTCAAACTGGAGCTTCTCTAGCATCAGTAGAGCTTAAGGAGTGGGAAGGTGCCGGACCAGAATTTTACAAAAAGTTTGCCGGAGATCCCAAACGAGGAGGAATGGTTTGGATTCGAGAGACAGAAGAATTATACAACGGCACGATCACCGCATTGGATGATCGAGGTAAAAAGGAAGCCGTTTTACGCTACCGAAACGGGAAATACCAGGGAACAATCTCCAAATGGGACGAGGACGGAAGTTTATGGGAAGAAGGGGAATTTGACCGCGGAATCCTAGTCGCCTTTACAGTCAAGAATGGCAAACCCTTTGACCCAAATCAAGTCATCGACATTTCAGAAGATCCCGAAATGGCAAAATTACTCTTTGAGTAAGCAGATCTTCATTTTACTAGAATAAGTAAATGGCACGGCAACTGCCAATACTACATATTCGTGATTCTCTTTCCCAGAGATAATATTGGCTTTTCTGCTCAATCCCGCATATTTTGACTGACTGTGGACTAGTTAAATGCTCTTAGTGTCTTAATTAAGAGCCTGCACTGAACTGCTGTTGAAAACCTAAAAAAAGCGGACAAACCCTCAAGTTTGGTTTCCGATCTCATTCAATTCCGTTGAAGAAACTTCTTTATGGATTTGTTCTTTTCGACTTTGGTTTAGGTTTAACTGTGACACTCTTAATTCCAAGAAGGTCGGGTTCAATTTTCTTGCCCGCATCGGCCAGAATAACCGCTCTTTCCAAGGCATTTTCAAGTTCTCTTACATTGCCGGGCCAATCATGAGCCAAAATTGCTTTTTCACAATTTTTGGAAAAGGCAATTTTACCAATCCCATGCCTTTTGGCATGACGTTCCAAAAAAGTATTCGCCAGCAATAAAATATCGCTCTCCCGTACTCGTAATGGTGGCACCGCAATTGGAAAAACATTCAGCCTGTAGTACAAATCCTCACGGAAATTCCCTTCCTCTACCTCTTTAAGCAAATTACGATTCGTGGTAGCAAGTACTCTGACTTTTACCTGGATAGTTTTATTCCCTCCCACCCTTTCAAATTCTTTTTCCTGTAGAACCCGTAAAAGCTTAGCCTGCAAAGAGGGTGCAATCTCGCTAATTTCGTCCAATAAAATAGTACCTCCATCTGCCAGTTCAAACCTTCCCTCTCTTCTCTCAGTTGCACCCGTAAATGCCCCCTTCTCATGTCCAAAAAACTCACTTTCCATCAAAGTTTCAGAAATCGCCGCACAATTAACTCTTATGTATGGTTGCTTTGCCAACATGCTGTTACGATACAACTCTCGGGCGACAAGTTCCTTACCCGTCCCATTTTCTCCGGTCACTAAGACTGTGGCTTCGGTTTTAGCAACTTTGCTGACTAAATTTTTAAGTTTCTCAATGGGTTCGCTTTCCCCGACAATATCTGATGACCGAGAATCACTCTCCTCTACATAGTACTTGGTTACCCGACGCATTTTGTCAAAAGAAGCAACTTTATCCACCACAACTTCTATCTGATCAAAGGAGAAAGGTTTAACCACATAATCAAATGCTCCCATCTGCATACATGAAACAGCTGACTCAACAGAACCATAACCAGTCATCATAACTACCATAGGTCCGTCTGTTTTAGCAGTAATTTCCTCTAATAGATCCGTACCCTCCCCATCAGGTAACCTTAAATCTAAAAATACCAAGTCAAAAGAATCCCTAGCTAAAATCTTTCGAGCCCCTTTTAGATCTCCAGTGGAAGCAACCGAATATCGCTTATTACGCAATTGGGTTTCCAAAGCCTTGCGAATCATCATTTCGTCATCCACAACCACTATTTTCTCAATTGCCATCTAAAATTCCATTAAAATTACGTAGGATTATTTGTCGACCAATTACTAGTAATTAAATATCATTTAATTTCAGAAAAATTAATTTGATGAAAAGGTTTACCTTATTCAAATTCAAAGTGAAGGAATAATGACATTCGTAAAGTTGATTACCAAAACTTCTTGTATTCTCCTATCTGTGAGTAATTGCTCTTTATGAAAGTCGCAATTTTGGCAGGTGGATAATAACCTTCTGTGAAGAGTCACGAAAAACAATTCATTGATCTAAAATAGACGAGTAAACTAACTTACTCCACATAATAAATACATATTCCCCTCGTGGAATTTATTATTTCTTTAAACTCTGTAATTTTTAAAGCAATCTCATCAAGGAATATTTTCCAAATTATTTTATTCATATGTCTGATGTAAATTGGTATTGCAAAGAATTTAGGCTAAGTAACGCAAATTCCAAAATTCTTGAGGAAATTGAAACAACATCATTATAATTAACTCGAGTCAGGCAAAACAGAACCAAACTCGTTTTTTAACTTGGTCAACGTTAGGCAAAAGACTACATAAAAATAAAAGAAAATTAAATCTCAATTAAGACTACAAACTAAATGTAGCATATTAAAATCACTGGTATTAGACTCTCAAGTTCTTACCGAGTACCATAATGATTTTTTTCAAACCATAATACTTGAAAACTATTTCCTTCGATAGTTCAAAATTGCCAAATTAATACTAAGAGTATTTATAATAAATTATTTAATATGGAATCTACAAACAATACACGCAAAAAAAAAGTAGTCCTGATAACCGACAGTGCAAAAAATATTGAAGGAATCTTATGTAAATCAATCTTTAATGACTTTTCAACCCAAGTCACAAAAGATGAAAAAGCTCTGTCTGAAATCTGTAAAAATAACGAAACCATCGTTTTGTCTACTACTTGTCTCACTACCTGCACACAGGTATACAAGCACTATCTCGATGAAAAATGCAGCCTCCATATACTCCACCCTATTGACATTCATGAAGACGGACTTGATGACGATTCGATTCTTAGATTTACACTGTTTAACTTTGAATTATTCAGGCAGGAAAGCTACCGAGCTAAGGCACTATATATCTTAAAAAATACCTTTAGTGACATAAGCAAAGATAAATACATAGAGATTTATGACTTGGAACTTATGAATAAGACTCCCTCGGTATATATCAATTTATACCGAGCAACTGTATTCGAAAATCAAACTGCCCTAATTCGAACATTCGTTCTATTGAGAGATTTCGACAAGGATACTATCTCGGCTGTCCTCGATTCCCTTTTGCCATTTATCTTCGACGCAAATTCGATTGAATCGTTCTGTAACTTATTAATTTCCTACTACATACAGATAGACTACTCGAAAAACGAAGATAAGCGGCTTATATTTCTATTTTTAAACAAAATTTACGAGAAAATGGTTGCTCCGAGCATTCAAAAAATAAGTGCCAGCTTTTTCCCCATTACCTCCTACTGTGCTTGCGAAGACGCTAATGGTGAAAATATTGTTTTGCTAGACTCCTACGTGGAATCACTCCCCCCGCTCTCAAAAAATCTAAATACCATTCGGATTGTGATTTATTCAAAAATTTACGGAAATGAGATGTATCACAAAGCTTTTTCCGCCAAGTTAACTGAACCCGGCAATAAAATCGAACATTCCTACAACAATACTTTGCGTCATGTGGAAAATGTGCTTAAAGATCCTCAAACACCCTCCATTCCACGCTTGCAACTGAAAAAAGGTGTAGACCAGTATCTCGTATTTGTGCAAGACAACTATGTCCCGGAAGAACCTTCGCCAATGTTTGATCTTTTGCTAAAGCAATCGTGATAAACGCCAGTAGTTAAAAGCACCTACACCAAAATGCTGATTCCTTCATCTCTAGAAATGTAGGTAATACCGACTTTGCCTCCATCAGTCCCTAGTCCCTTCTAAACTCCTTCAGTTACAGCATTACTTGGATCAAAAGAAGGAAAGTTTAAAAGAAAAAACCCGACCTAAGAAAACTTCATTTTATTTAAATAAACAAACTTCGTATAACTCATTATTACCTGCAAATTGGAAGTGAAAACGAAACGGTCGACACCAGACAAATTCAGATATTTTACCAATGAAAAGATTGACATTATAACATGCTAACCTCGGATAAACAGTTAGTTAGTTGTATCGTTCCATTCTACAACGCAGAGCAAACCATCGTTGATTGCCTCGATAGCATTGTTCGAATCGATCATTCCAAACTAGAAGTCATATTAGTTAACGACGGTTCAACTGATAAATCGATGGTTTTAGCATTGAATTATATTGAAGAAATTAAGGCCAAAAATATTAGCTTTCATCTGTTTGAGAACAAAATCAACTCAGGGATTTCGAGTGCCAAAAACTTAGGAATGAGCAAGATGAGTGGAGAATTCTTTTTTTTTGCTGGGGTTGATGACTTACAAAAAAAAGAAAGAATCTCAAAACCATTATATTTTTTCCATCAACATCCATCTACTGATATCGTTTATTTTGATTGTACAATAAGCTCTGACTCAGAGAATTTTAGCAAACAAAGAAAATTCCCCAAAGAGATGAATCAGGAAAACTCGATCCTGTTTCAATTAAAGAGAAATCACTTTTGGAGTGGATTATTTTTAGCAAGAAATACGATTAATGAAAAGTTTGATGAAAAAATATCCAGTGCAGTTGATTATGACTGGTATTTTAATCTATTTTTCAATCACAGAAATATTAACTTTATCCGCGAATCATTTCTCGATTATAAAATTCATGAAAATAATACATCAAGAAATCTTTCTAATTCACTCCTTAATGTTCGGAAAATATTAAAAAAGTACAACTTTGATATACTAAAAAAACAATTACTTGATAAATTTGATCATAATGATGTTAATTTATCTTTTGCTTGGATTGAAATAACTATGGGCAAATATCAAAAAGCCATTGATCTACTAAATACCATAAAGCCAAAAGCAATATATTTAGAAACTTCATTCCTACTAGGGTCCTGCTACGCCCAGTTAAATAATTACGATCATGCTCACAGTTATTTCGCCGAACTCGTTCTCAAATTTCCAAATTCTGCCGATTGTCTCAACAACCTTGCAGTCTCGAAGTTCTTTCATGCAAATTTCAACAAACAAGAGTGCATTTTATTATTCAAAAAGGCATTGGAGATAAACCCTCGTTACACAGACGCACGCCAAAACTTGTTGAATTGTCAAAGGGAAGAGTATCAATCGCTGAAGATTACAACCAAGCCCCTGAGGGAAACCCTCATTCATTCGTAAACTTACTTCAATAAGATATTGTGGACAAATTTTCATTATCAACATAAGAAAAATAAATGCACTCGAATAAGGTAAATTCTTTAAACTGGGCGATTGATGAATTGTCCAAGCAAAGAGAAGACTTTGATGCTAAACTAAAGGTTGCGAAGAAGCGGGATGAGACAAATTCGCTAATTGAAGAGGTAATGGCTCAAAGAAAAGCTCTTGAGCAAAGAATTTCTGCACTTGAAGATGGTCTTCGAGTCTCTTCTGATTTGGTCGATGCACCCTGCACTGATTTGGAATCTGAGATAGGTAAGATTGACGAGAAGTTAGAAATCGCACAGGAACGGCTTCAAGCTATTGAACAGGAAGAATACCTGGAAGAATTGGGCAAAAAGTTGAACCGCTCGCATTCTCCCGAAACTGAAGAATCTTCCAACTTATCTAATATCAAAAGTGAAGCGCAAGTAGATTCATTCGTGGAAGATCTTGATGTTTCGAATCAAACTTCAAAACCTCAATTCTCCTCATCGCTTCAGAAGAATCCTCCACTTACTGAAGAAATATCCCAAATTTCTTCTTTTCCCGAATCTTCCACTCCCACACTAATGAAAGCCACATCCAACCGAATCCAAGCCACAGTTATAGATAAACCTACCCAAGAAAAATCTGTCGAGGAAACAACTAATACTTTGGCAATGGACAATACATCGGCAGCGTCCCTTGAGGAAACGGCTAAGATTCTTGGTATTGAGCCTGATTTCTTAGCTGAGAAGGGGTTGCAGGCAATTCTTAGAATGATCGCGAGAAGAGGGGGGAAATTAAGCTTTCCGCTTGAAGTCGATCAAATCGGCTAAAATTTTCAACATTTCGTATTAAAACCCGCATTTGCGGGTTTTTTTTGCTTAGTATTGAATGCTAAATTCAGAAAAATGAGCGTACCCCGTCCTCTCATCTATTTTTATCTCATGCCAATAATCCTGCATTCGATCGTTCACCTTTTCTACCATGCCTCTCACTTCCCTACCAGTGCCTTCGACCACGAGTTCAACTGTCCCATCTGACAAGTTCTTAACAAAACCAGAACAAGAGAAAAACTTAGCAATTTGATTAACCTGCCATCTAAAGCCAACCCCCTGAACTCGGCCCGTATAGATAACGGTTGCTCTGATCGAGCCTAGTTGACTTTGCTGTACGCTGCTGTTTTCCAAAAATCCGTTTGACCAATAGTCATATTACGGTGAGTTTGATTATATATTGCAAGCCCGCAAACCAAACCGATGAGCCAATACGACTTTGACAGCAACCAAGAAGGTGATTGGGAAGAGCCCGAAAATACGGCTTGGAATGAAGCTGACTGGCAATCCTATATTCGAAAGTCAGATCGCGAGATTTCCTCTTTCATTACCGCTTATAATAGGAGTCGAAACGAACCTGATCGATTAGACGCGACCTCAAAAATAATGGGATGGGCAAAAGAGGATTGGACTTGCCTGGAAGATATTGAATTAGACGAGGAACAACTTAAGGAAATCCGTCCGGTTCCATTGGATGAACTCCATAAGATTGAACCTTACACCGTTCACAAACATCCTGTTTACATTTCTACCAGTGCCCTATTTTCTTTTCTCCGTTCATCATGGGAACATCTAATGATGCACAACCGTGAACAACCAGCCCCAAATTTGGCATGGAGTTATTGTGCAAGCTTGGCGGACTCTGAGAGAAATTGTGTTTTAGCAGCCAGTTCCCTTGACCTAGGGGATTATTTACTTGGGCTCTGCCATCTTAAACGTGCGCATGCTGCATTAAATGAATCAATGCGCTTGAACCGCTTATTTACCCACCACAGTAAAAAAATCTTTCAGGAATACCTGGAAGAATCGGACTTAAGAATGCACGACCTCCGAGAAATTTGCTTACGGGTTATGAGTGATTGCAGAAGGTAATCGTCAAAAGCCCTCTTCTAAATCTTAATTCTCCTGAATTTCTATCAGGTTGCTGGAATACGCATCACCAAGGTTTAATTCTTTAGCAAAACGAAATAATGGGTATTTCCCACCAAAACGGTTCAATAGCCCTCGATGCTTTCTTTTTTGCTCAATGAATTTAAGGGCATAATAATCCAGGTAAAGAGGGTTCTGTCCGATGATTATGGAATCATCACTTTCTAGAAATTCAGCATCAAATTCGGGACCACCAGCAATTTGAACCGAAGTTAAATCGATTACGGAAAAGAGTTTTTTTTCCCAAATTTCTGGAATTGCCAAAATTTCGGCTGACATTGCAGGTCCCAGGGTGGAATCTTTTTTAAACCTTTGTGTATTTCCGGATGCCCCAAGGGTAAGATTCGATACAGCTCCATCAATTCCCAGGAATGGATCATCTTTGGCCGTGGATAAGTTGATCCAATAACAATTGTTTAAAAACAAACAGGCAGGCAAAAGACTTTTTCTCTCCTTTAATTTTCTATTCACTGAGTCCCGTGGATATTGGAGGAAAAAACGAGCCCGATCCCCCATCGCTGGAGGCAAAGGACTATCCTGAAACCAATCTACATGGAAATACGATGGAGATTGGGAGGTAATTAATTCATACCCTTTAAATCGCCCGCTCCACTCTATTTCTTGTAACCTATCTAAATAAAAAGTAACGAGGTGGACCTCTTCTTTAGTAAAACCCCTCAATTCCAAGAATTTGAGGGTCGCAATGACTAATTCAGAACGAACTGTAAGTCCAGGGGCAAGACTGGAATCAAAATTTAAGGCTATTTTAGGGAAATTATACGGGCGTAATTCCAAACCCATTTCATTCTCTATTCGAGGAATCGCTTTGGCGAGCACCTGAAAATAAGCCTGCAAGTCCCTATTTTGAAGGCCTATTGAATATACAGAACTACTTTGGGAATGATTTTTTTTATCGTTATCTCCTGCTCCAATTTGGCTTTCTGCACAAAGAAATAGATTCACGGAATGCAAGATAATGCAGACCATGGCTTGACGTTTCCAATTCCTATGAAAAAAACGAAGCATGTTCATTTACCGAATATGGTTATCACTAGCGCTCCTTGGGTCAATTTCGTTTGGCATATGGGGGTGTTCTTCAGGAGATGAACAATCGGAAGAAACCAGCCCAAACACCAAACCTATCCAAGCAGCGGTTCCACCCGTTGACCTTAGTCCTGTCATTAGTATGAGAATTGAAGGTCGAACGGAACAAGCCATCGAGCATCTTCGGAACCTCATCGATAAACATCCATCCTCTGTCGAAGTTATGATCCAATTGGCACGTTGCTTAATGGATACTCAACAATTTTCTCTAGCTGCCTTTCGCTTCGAACAAGCCCTGTCCTTAAATCCAGATAATTTGTTGGCCAAAGAAGTTGCGGAAGCCCATTACTTGGCTCGAGATTTTGATTCTGCAATTGA
>NZ_CAXLML010000012.1:0-9073 GCF_964187505.1 Candidatus Chordibacter forsetii | reverse complement strand
CTTTGGCAAAGAGTAAGTGGTTCGCCTTATTTTTGGTGGTTTGTTGCTATGTTCCTTTTGGGACTTTTGGTCGTATTGTTACCCTCCCAGTGTTCCTTCGAGGGACTTCAGTTTGCACAGGAGGAAGCCGAGGACCTTGATACGGCTCCTTTTGTTGATCAAAATGAAGAGCTTCAGCAACGGTTGGATGGATTATGGTACAACCAAGCGGATGATCTCCCCTACACGGGATTAGGCGTTACTTTTCACCAGAACGGTCAGAAAAAGACCCGTACTAAATTTTCCGAGGGCTTGGCTATCGGTCTGATCGAGGAATGGGATAACAACGGTTCATTACTTGGGCCCCAATTCAAAAACGAATTCAAAAGATAGCCTGAATTATTGGCGGTTGGAAATATCTTTGAGTACAGAGAAGCTCTTCGTCTCCTTTTCTTGCGTGCCTAACCTGGCATGAACCAATGAGGCTCCTAGTAGCATGGGAGCAACTAAATTGATAATGGGGAATGTCCAAAGAAAAGTAGCCACCGTTCCATGTGCTAACTTTCCAGGCTTCTTTTGCCTAACCTCCCGGGGTAGGCGAAGTTCGATGAGTTGTCCGTATTCCCGGCTTAGCAGGTAACCACCCAATAAAAATTGCAAAACCAGGCCGACAGGGGGAATGAAATACCCAACGAGCAGTAGAGGGGATGCCAATAGGTAAATAAAAAGACTCCAAACAATGAAGCGCAGGGAAGAAATGGTCGACTCGATGATACCAGGTGGTTTGATCCATGCAGAGTCTGGGTAATGTTGTTCTCGTACCGCATCGAGAGCATCATCAATAAAGATACCCAGAAAAGCAGCGTATACACTGGCGAGAAAGAAATAGCCAAGCACGCCGATAAAAAAAGTACCTACAACTACCGCGACTGCTTCGAGCCATCCATCTGTCCAACTCATCCAACCGCTTAAATTGTTCGAAAAAGAATCAACCATTCGAAAAATAAAGGTACCGCCAATCAGGATAGTTATGAAGATTGCACCCAGGCTAAGAATTGTGGCCCATAAAATTGGTTTCCATAACCGGGGATCAGATAGTTGGGAAAAAGAGAGTGTGAAGTCGCGTATCATCAAATTTTATGGTGTATATTCATTCTTTCCTGTTCGCAAATTGGCAAGGTTTTTAGAGTGGATATAATTTTCAAGTGGACAAGAGGGTAGTTGATTCTAATAGATTGAAGTGTGGAAATGGAAATTGGGAAAAATGGCTGACCATAAATATACGGCGGACACCATCAAGTCGCTCGACTGGAAAGAGCACATACGACTGCGTCCAGGCATGTACATTGGAAAACTTGGAGACGGGTCTTCCGAGGATGATGGTATCTATGTTTTACTCAAAGAAGTCTTAGATAATTGTATCGATGAATTTGTCATGGGTTTTGGCAAACAGATCGATGTGGAGTGCGATGGACAGGTTGTAACAGTACGCGATCTTGGCAGAGGAATACCTTTGGAAAAATTGCTCGATTGTTCGAGCAAGATCAACACAGGTGCAAAATATGATTCTGAAGCTTTTAAAAAGTCAGTTGGGCTTAACGGGGTAGGCATTAAAGCGGTAAACGCTCTTTCCAGCATGTTTGAAATCCAGGCATTTCGTGAGGGAGAGACCCGCAGAATCGAATTTGCCGCTGGAGAAGTTCAGTCGATCGACAAAAAAAATAAGTCCACCAATGAAGACAACGGGACCATGATTTCCTATGTTCCGGACGAGTCCATGTTTAAGAAGTATCGTTACCGTAACGAATATGTGGAACGTATGCTTCGCTATTACACCTATCTTAACCGTGGCCTAACTATCCGCTACAATGGAAAACGTTTTCGCTCCAAAGATGGGTTAAGAGATTTACTCGAAGAGAACATTTCCGAGACCCCATTATACCCTATTATTTACATTGAAGGTCATGACATAGAGGTGGCATTTACTCACCTCGATCAATATGGAGAGGATTATTTCTCCTTTGTCAACGGCCAGCACACTACTCAGGGGGGAACCCATCAGGCAGCCTTTCGTGAAGCAGTGGTCAAGACGGTCCGGGATTTTGTAAAAAAGAATTTTGATGCGGCTGATGTACGCAGCGGAATTGTTGCGGCTATAAGCATAAAGGTCCAGGAACCAGTTTTTGAATCCCAGACCAAGACCAAGCTAGGATCGCTTACTGTTTCTCCGGATGGTGAGACTATACGTACTTTCGTGGGCAACTTTCTTAAGGAGAAGTTGGACAATTATTTGCACAAGCATCCGGAGGTTGCTGATGCACTTCAACAAAAAATCCAACGGAGTGAGCGTGAACGCAAGGAACTTAAGGGCATTCAAAAAATTGCACGCGAACGGGCGAAAAAGAGCAAGGTGCATAACCGCAAACTTCGTGACTGCCGCATTCATTTGAGTGGCAAAAACAAAGAGCGTTTCAAAAGCACTTTATTTATTACCGAAGGAGATTCAGCAAGTGGATCGATCACCAAGGCCAGGAATGTACAGTTTCAGGGTGTATTCAGTTTGAAGGGGAAACCGCTCAATACCTTTGGGCTTACCCGCAAGGTGGTCTATGAGAATGAAGAGTTTAATTTAATCCAAGCTGCTCTGGGAATTGAAGAAGATTTAGAGGGTTTGCACTACAATCAGGTAGTCATAGCTACCGATGCCGATGTAGATGGAATGCATATTCGTTTGCTCCTTATTACTTTCTTTCTTCAATTCTTTCCTGAATTGATCCGTCAGGGACACTTGTTTGTTTTGCAAACTCCTTTGTTTCGAGTGCGAAATAAGAAAACCACTCTTTATTGCTACGACGATACTGAACGCGAAGCGGCCCTTAAGACCCTTGGAAGAAATCCGGAGATTACGAGGTTTAAAGGACTGGGAGAAATTTCTCCTGACGAATTTAAACACTTTATTGGTGATGATATTCGTTTGGATCCAGTGAAGATAGATGCCAATGAATCTCTCAAGGAGATGCTCAAATTCTTCATGGGAAAGAACACCCCAACCAGACAGGAATATATTATCCGAAATCTTCGTTTTGAACACGATATTTTAGATGAGGATGAAGAGGGTGAGGAGAATGGAAACCCCATCCTTCCTAAGAAGAGTAAAAAGACTGAGGTTTCCAAAAAGGAGATGGTCGAGAGTGCGGCTGCCTGAATAATTTTGTAAATGAGTTCCGACCAAATCAATACCAATGAAGATTCGGGCGGGGTTCCCGAGGAAGAGGTAGATGGGGCTGATGAGTCGTCGACTAAGGAAGTTGTAGCTCGTAGGTTTGATCCCGAAGCCTTGGCTCTTGAGGGACCAAAGAGAGGAGATGACGATGCAATCTATGTCGATGATATGTACGGCGATTGGTTTCTTGACTATGCATCCTATGTTATTCTCGAACGGGCTGTACCTCATGCAGATGATGGATTAAAACCTGTTCAGCGCCGAATTCTTCATTCTATGAAGGAGTTGGATGATGGCCGATATAACAAGGTGGCCAATGTTATTGGTAACACCATGAAGTACCATCCTCACGGTGATGCTTCTATTGGAGATGCCATCGTACAAATCGGACAGAAAGATTTGTTAATTGATCCCCAGGGGAATTGGGGGAATGTACTTACAGGTGATTCTGCAGCAGCTCCTCGGTATATTGAGGCTAGGCTAACTCCCTTTGCACTGGAAGTAATTTTTAGTCCCAAGGTGACTACCTGGGCATCTTCTTATGACGGTCGGAACAAGGAACCGGTAACTTTTCCCACAAAATTTCCTTTATTATTAGCTCAGGGAGCCGAGGGAATTGCGGTTGGTTTATCCACCAAGATTCTTCCTCATAATTTCCTCGAAATCATCGATGCGATGATTGATGCCCTTCGCAAGAATCCGATTGATTTGTTACCCGACTTTCCACAGGGAGGTATGGCGGATTGTACTGCTTACAATGGCGGGGCAAGAGGTGGTCGTATCAGAGTACGTGCGAAAATTGAAGTGGTAAAAAAACACCTGCTTAAAGTTGTGGAGATTCCTTTTAGCACGACCACTACAAGTTTGATCGACTCGGTACTTGCTGCAAACGATAAGGGTAAAATTAAAATTTCCAAAATCGAGGATAACACCGCAGAGTTTGTGGAGATTATGATTCATCTGCCCTCCACTGTCTCGGCTGAAGAGGCCATGCCTGCTTTGTATGCCTTTACTGATTGTGAGGTCAGCCTTGCCCCCAATGCCTGTGTAATTAAGGATAATCATCCCCAATTCCTAGCGGTAAATGATTTGATTAAATCATCTGCCGACCTGACTAGGGATTTACTTGGACAGGAACTTGAAATCCGTCTCGCTGAGTTGCGGGAGAAGTGGCATTTTTCATCCCTTGAAAAAATATTTATCGAGAAAAGAATTTATCGGGATATAGAAAAGGAAGAAACCTGGGAGGGGGTAATTTCTGCGGTGGATAAAGGCTTAAAGCCTTACATCAAAATTTTTCGACGCTCCGTCACTCAGGATGATATTCTCCGATTGTTGGAAATTCGTATCAAGCGAATATCCAAGTTCGACTCCTTTCGTGCGGATGAAGTTATCAAAGGTTTTGAAGATGAAATTAAAGAGGTCGAAGGGCATCTTGCTCAACTTACCCGTTATGCCGTTCGTTATCTTAAGGATTTAAAAAAGAACTACGGTAAGGGAAAAGAGAGGAAAACCGAAATTAGCCGGGAGGAGGATGGTTCGCTTGCCCCCTTCGATAGAATCAATGCTGCACAGGTGGTTGTGGCCAATGAAACCCTTTACCTGAATCGGAAGGATGGATTTGCTGGGTATGGGCTGAAAAAAGACGAATCGATTGAGAAGTGCTCAAACTTGGATGATGTTATTGTTTTTGGAAAAGATGGAATTATGAAGGTGATGAAAGTTGCCGAGAAAATGTTTGTGGGTAAATCTCCTTTGCGGGTTAATGTTTTCCGAAGGGATGAGGAAAAGGTATATAACCTTGTCTACAGGGATGGGCAGAGTGGTCGTTTATATGCCAAAAAATTTAAAATAGGTGGAGTAACCCGCGATAAGGAATATCCCTTGTTTAAGACTCATTCCCGGTCCCGTATCTTTTTCTTTGCCGTACATGACAATGAAAAGAAAAACAGTCGTATACTGGTACACCTTGACCCAGAGCTTAAACGAATCAAGGAAATGGTTATTGAACTCGATTTTGCCTGGCTTGATTTACAAGGCCGTGGGGCAAAGGGTAGTACTCTAACAGCTCATAAGGTCGACCGGGTGGTCAATGCACCCAAAGAAAATGGAGATGACGAAGTTTCGGATGAGAACTCAGGGAAAGAGGAAAAGAAAATTTCTGCCCCAAAAGAAAAAAAACCTCCAGCCAAAGAGAAAGCTGTAGCTTCTAACAGCGATGATAAAAAACCTCTTTCTCAGGAAAAAAAAGGGGAGCCCGATCGTAAAGATTCTTTAGACGGAAAAGACCCAAGGAGTCAGGCAACCTTTGAGTTTTAATAGTTCATCAAAAAGCATGGTTTTTTAACCTCCCTTAATAACCCGCACTTTTATGTTCAATTCCGTGCCTAGCGAGGAAGTCTATCGAAAACTTCTTCATGGGTTTGTGATTGTTCTCCCTTTAGGGGTTTTTTACGGCCCAAATATTTTTGCGGTGGAACGGTCGTTTTTTTTATTCCTTTCATTGGGAATGCTTTTGTATTCCTTACTTACTGAGTTTATTCGTTTTCGCTACCCTCCATTCGGTCGGTGGTTTTTTGCAACTTTTGGATCGATGCTTCGGGAGGAAGAAAAAACACAAATAAGTGGAGCAACTTATATGGCTGGAGCCACTTTTCTATGTGCATGGTTGAGTACCATCAGCGAAAGTTTTGCGGCTTGTTCATGTCTGTCGCTTACCCTTTTTATTCTGGGAGATGCTGCAGCTGCTCTGGCGGGTAAATCAATAGGTCGTATTCGTATAGGTAAAAAAACCTTAGAAGGTGCAATTGCCTGTTTTCTACTTTGTATGGTTCTTGCTTATTGGGTCTTTCCTATCCTGCCTGATTTTTTGGAAAAGTGGGGTGGGGCATTTTATCTTTGGCAGGCCGCTTGTGTTGCAGCTATGATTTCGGTAATGGAATTGTTTCCCGTTCAAACGGGAAAGGTCAGATGGAATGACAATTTGTATGTTCCGGTTGTCGTTACTCTTTTTGCTGCAGTGATTCGTTAGTATTTATATCAAACGATCCTGGAAGGAGCCGATGTGAATAGGGTCTCCTTCTTGTAGGCATGGAATGATTGAAAGTTTGTCCTGTTTGATACCAAAAATTGCCCGTTGTTCAAAAGCACGGCCCCAAGCCAATGATTTTTTTCCTGATGCATTAGTAAAAAAGCTTGGTTCTTGGTGAGTTAAATCAATGGATACGCCGGTTATCGAAAAGCAATCAAATCCAGATAGTCTAATCTGTTCCTTAAGTTTTTGGTTTCGTAGTCGGTTCTCGATCTCCGATAGTTGATTATCCATGGGATTATAAGCAGTAATGATATGTCCTTCTTGGGGCCATGAGTCCTCAGAATCATTTCTGCAAAACCTCGTTTCAAAATAAGCGGGGTTCATTTGTTTTTGTCCTGTTTGGCAGAGATTCCAAATAAATTGATTACTTGCCTGACAAATTTCTTTTGCCCAGTTTTTGGACATGCTCCGTACCAGTCACTTAAATATTCCTCGAATTTTTTACTTTGTCCATTTTGTGAATGGTTTAGCCAGGAGCATGCGGACCATGCCGATCTTGGGTTTTGTTCGATAATGCTGAGTAATTTCACAGCTACCCAAAGGTTTTGTTTTCGCAGGCAAGCATTTCTAGAGAGGGCAACGCGGTTTTCTCTCCACCACGAGTGCAGTTGGAAGTTTTCCGGGTATGAACCGCCTTCTATTCGATCAATTCTATATTTGGCGAATTCAGGTGCATAGGATTGCCAGTTCGGGTAGGGGGGAGAATTATTCCAAACAACTGATAGTCTTTGCAGTGCATAAAGGGAGGCGGCCTCACATAGGCTTTCTTCAAACCATTGGTTCGTTTGATTACCTTGCTCGAAACCACATATGATATGACCAAGTTCATGGGCAAATTGAAAGACATATTGACACCAGTATCGATTCTTTGTCCCGAGCTTTATTTGTAGTTCTCCATGCTTGGTTCTTTGATGGAGAATGATGGGCGAACCATTAGTTGTGGAAATTAAAATCTTTAAGCCTGATAGGTTCGGAACTAAGGGAATAAATTGTTCAGCTGTCGTTTGTAAAACCGCAATTACTTCTTTATCGGATGCATCTCCCCAATTATTTTTCTTTAGTGCTATTTCAAACGCATCCGTTTTAAAACTAAGCAAAAATAAAAGGAGAAAAGGAGGAAGTACTCCTCGGAGTAATTTCACAAATTAGATAGATTATTCTGGTGAATGAGTATCTTCTCTTTCGTGACCCAAATAGGAAGAGGTTGAATAATCATAAAAAACAGGCA
This sequence comes from Candidatus Chordibacter forsetii, assembly GCF_964187505.1. NCBI lineage: Bacteria > Pseudomonadati > Verrucomicrobiota > Opitutia > Opitutales > Candidatus Seribacteraceae > Candidatus Chordibacter > Candidatus Chordibacter forsetii. The sequence continues at coordinate 1,549 of NZ_CAXLML010000012.1, read as the reverse complement.
GTCCATCCTCTGACTTCACGAAGTATAACCAATCTGCAGCTTCATCTTTATAGAGGTAGGGCCAAATATCTGCCTTTGTCCATAACCAACCTTGCTCGCCAGACCACAGCCAAACGCTTCCATTTTGACCCGAAGAAGAATACAGCCAACCAAGCTGAGAATGGTATAGCCAACCTTTTTCATAATAAATAAATGTTCCAAACCAATCCGAAGTTTTCCATCCACCAAGCTCTTCAGTTACTTGACCCCACCAAATTGGAGAAGGTTCTGGGATTTCTACTTTTCTTACCGAACTTAAACCATACCCAGCTGCATTTCTAGCCCATGATCGGAAGTACATCACATCTGAAAATGGACTTTCGTTTACTTTGAGTCTAAAAGAATTTGGCGTGCCAACTCCACGAACCCAAAACACGGTAGACTTCGATTCATCTAAGGAAGTACCTGATGAAACCACAAAACCAAAATCTTCTACTTTGCCATTACCGTTAAAGTTTACATTGCCAGAAAGGTTGATACTTCCATTTTCATCAAGGTAGCCTTTAGGGGTATTTAAAATAGGTTTGTTTGTATACGAGTATTGATCATCAGGATTAGTACCTGCCAACACCTCAAACTCATTGGTAAACCCATCCCCATCTCGATCCTCGTCCCATGAATCTTCTATACCGTCACCATCCATATCCTCGATGATATTTAGCAATTCAATCTCGAATGGCTTTTCAAGAAAGGCACCGTGTTGGTCTTCTACTCTGATAATTAAATTTGTAATGACTGGATCTTTTTCAAAGTCTAAAGAACGAAGGGTAGTTAGAGAACCGTTTACATCTAAATGAAACAAGATTTCATAATCATGAGCTTTGTGTTGGTTTTCACCTACTTCGTCCAATTGCTCAAGTATTAGCGAGTATATAAGGACATCCAAATAATCAGGATCTACGCCGCTTAACACACCAACTAATGTCCCGCCAGGCATATTTTCATGAATGGTCGAAGAAGATAGAGTAAGAATAGTTGGTGGGGCGTTCACCAATATATCCCCGATTGCTGTATCTAAATCGAATGGAGAAGAATCTGCATAACCAGAAACAATCCCAGTAGCAGAATCAGTTCTTGAATTAACACACGTATTGATGACAAAAGGATTTGAGTCTGCACACCCAGAATCATCTCCGGCAGTTAGGATAATACTGGTTTTAAGTGCAAATGGGTCACAGTCTGCATACCCTGAACTTTCATTGCTTCCTGAACCACCAGTATTTAGAGCGAACGGGCTTGAATCTGCAAACCCCGAGCTTTCCTCGCCTCCTATATTATCGGTGTTAAGAACAAATGGGTTCGAGTCTGCAGATCCTGAGCTTTCCTCGCCTCCTGTATCACTGGTATTTAGTGCGAATGTGTTCGAGTCCGCATACCCTGAATCGTCCGCCCCTAGGTCGGTATTTGTGTTCAGAGCAAACGGGCTTGAGTCTGCATACCCCGAGCTTTCCTCGCCTCCCGTATCACTTGTGTTTAGTGCAAACGGGTTTGAGTCCGCATACCCTGAATC
>NZ_CAXLML010000011.1:0-3397 GCF_964187505.1 Candidatus Chordibacter forsetii | reverse complement strand
ACGAAAGCATGACCGGATCGGAATAGTCGCATTTTCAGTAGATCCTTACTTGGTAAGTGCACTGACTTTAGACAAAGAACACTTGCAAAGGAACCTGGATCGATTACGAGTCGGACTTACACACCAAACGGGAACAAATCTAGGATCTGCTCTGGCCGAAGGAATTAATCGTTTGCGCCCATTGGAATCGAAATCAAAAATTCTCATTTTGCTAACAGATGGAAAAGACGAACCTGCACCGCCACACAGCCCCCTAATTTACGCTAATGGTGCAAAATCTGACGAAATCAAGATCTACACCATTGCTATAGGTTCCAGTACCAGAACCCGCACCTATTTGTTTGACCCCTCTACCCGAGATCTCCTTCGCGCTCCCAACGGTCTTCCCATTGTACGTGTTGCCGACTACCCGGTAGACAAACAGATACTTGGACAAATAGCTAAAACCACCGGAGCTCAGTTTTTTGAAGCACAAGACAAAGAAGCGCTCGAATCTATCTACAATGAAATTGACCGCTTGGAGAAATCTGATGTCGAAATGGGTGTGAATGCACTTTTTGAAGATTTATACATTTGGCCGTTAGGTGCATCTATTCTTTTTCTATTTATTGAATTCATTCTTGCCCGGACTAGGTATCTTCGAATCCCATGAATTTCTTTGCACAACCAGATCTTCTATTTTCCATCCCGCTGGTTCTGGGAGTTCTTATTTTGGTATACTTTAAAAGCCGCAAGGTTGCCCGCTTAAGATTGGCACAGTTAATCGCATCAAAACTCCTTCCGACCGTTGTTCCCCATTTTTCAAGAAAAAGAGAAGGAATAAAGATCGCATTCTTTTTTGCTGGTATCATCTTCCTTCTATTATCTCTTGCAGGCCCTCAATGGGGTTTTTCTAAGCGCACGGTATCTCCCAAGGGGATAGATATACTCATAGCCGTTGATTTGTCTAAAAGTATGCTTGCTCGAGATGTCCGCCCTAACCGCTTAGAGCGGGTAAAACTTACTCTATCTAACCTCCTTGATAAAGTAAAAGGTGACCGACTCGGACTGATTGCATTTTCAGGGTCTGCATTTTTGCAATGCCCACTAACTCTTGATCATCAAGCTTTTGTAAAAACATTAGACGAGTTGAAAGTTGGGCTTATACCAAGACCTGGGACGAATTTAGCACGGCCCATACAGGAAGCTGAACGGTCTTTCTCTAAGGACGACACTGATAAGTTTCTCGTGCTTATTTCTGATGGTGAAGACCTAGAAGGCCAAGGATTGATGCAAGCAAAAGAGGCCGCGAAAAAAGGTATTCGGATTTTCACCATAGGCATTGGATCAAATGAAGGAGCCCGAATTCCAACCGACCCCCTTAATCAATCGCCACAAAATTTTTTGAAAGACAGAGCAGGGACTGAAATTCTTACAAAATTAGACGCAAATGCCTTGGGTGACATTGCCCGTTCTACTGGTGGACAATACCTTCCCATTGGCCCTACTGGTGAAGGTCTCACTCTTGTATTTTCGGAGCTACAGACTTTTGGTCAAAAAAGATTACGGGAACAATTATCCACAACTTTACCTATTAACCGCTATCAAATATTTGTGATTCTTGGCATACTTTTTTTAGTAATCGAAAACCTTTCGCCTTCCTCGAAGAAAAATGTGCTTAAGGCTGCGACTAAGTGTTTTCCTGTCGCTATACTCTTAATGATTGGATGCACACAACCTGATAATGTCAGGAGAGCTGAAGAGGCAACATTGAAGGGCGATCATCTTGACGCCGCCAGGCTTTACGCCAATGAAATAGGTTCACTCAAAGATGATGATGATTCACTCAAAGTTCTTCGTTTAAATGCAGGTCTCTCGTATTTAGAAGCTGGCTCATTCCAAAAAGCCGAAGAATTTCTTCAGTTAACCCTTCAGCAATCGACTGACAATCCAGACATACAGTCAAAAGCAATCAACGCGTTGGGCAATTTATTCTACGCCAGAGCGAATTCTTTTTTGGACCAGCAAAATATAATCGAAGCTAGGAAATCTTGGGAGAAAGCGAGAGGATTTTACTCGGCAGCTTCGCAGATTGACGGCAACCCCTTAGCCGAAAAAAACCTGGATTCTTTAAACGAACAAATTCAGAACAGAATCGAAGATTTAGTGAGCAATATTCAAGGATTGGTTTGGCGAGATATCAACGGTAATGGAAAACAGGAGGAAAACGAACCTCTCCTTAAAGCTAGAATTTTTTGGGATAAAAATGATGATGGTGATCACAACGAATCCTTGGAACCTGCAATTTCTGGGAATGAAATAGGCCAGTTCGCATTTGAATGGATTTCCGGAATTTATCCAACCTCGCTAAAGCTCGCGTCCATTCTAACAGATCAAAATGAAAGTTCATCCACAATTCTCTTACCTCTTTTTCCTTCCCCCCCCCCTCCATTCGAAGCTTCTGGAACAAGAAATCATTTGGTAGAAATTGATAAGCCTGGTAGTCTTTTCATCCCCATGCCCTGGCGGGCCGCACCGTTGCTTACAGGAATGGTTTGGAATGACTCGAATGTAGACGGCAAAGTTGATAATAACGAATCCGGAAGCTCAGCAGCCACAGTGTTTATCGATAATAATGGAAATTTTCAACTAGACGAAAATGAGACATCCTTTAAACCATCCGATGATGGCAAGTTTTCTCAAATTGTCCCACCCGGACAATACTCTTTGTGCATAAAACCAGATAACCCTGAAGCAAATGTAACTTATCCAATTGAAGAACATAAAGCTTATTTAACTTGGGTAGATTTTGAGCAATCCTCCAAGCCTATTTTTTTTGGGATTCAAGATAGTTCTGAAGGAAATAGCTCGTCCGAAAGCAGTCCTCAAAACAATCCAAATCCTGAAAAACTCGAGGAAGATGAAGAAAACAAAAAGGCAAAAACTCCTTCAACTGAAGAAGTGAATGCCCTTTACGAAAGACTTTTACAAGAAACTGAATCAAAAAGTGAACCGTTGGAAAACGACATCCCAAATTCTAATCCTGTTCAAGCTGGCAGAGACTATTAATTCAATGAATCGATTCTGCCCCCTCATTTTATGGCTTATTATTTTAGTGACCCCTGCCCTATCCTCGGCCGAGGCTGTTCGCATAGAAACCTCTTTTGATCCGCCAAACATAACTCTGGCAAACACCTCAAACTATAAAATTGTGGTTCATGGAAGTCAGCAGGGACCAGTAGGTGGTCTTCCCACAATAGATGGACTAAGGTTCTCCAACCCACCGCAAACTTTTCGGTCAGCTTCGTTTATCAATGGAGTTCCATCGGTTCGGTTCGAGTTAAGCTTTACCGTAACACCTCAGAGGGAAGGCACTTTTATTGTACCTGCCTTACAGCTTAATATAGAGGGCAAACCC
>NZ_CAXLML010000010.1:0-3048 GCF_964187505.1 Candidatus Chordibacter forsetii | reverse complement strand
TTGCAAGGTTAAGGAAGTTAGGTCACAACTCCGAGAAAAACTAGAGCATGTAATGATTGAAAATTTAAACTTTTCCAATTTTGGCGGTGTCGATGTTATTATTCGTGGATTTCAAGACCCTAAATAGTTCAACTATCGCATAGGACCATATGGAGAAGCTTATTTTTTTCCCGCTGCTTTAATTCTGCCTAAAACCGGTAATCCCAAGTCCAATTGGATCTCATTTTCTCTAAGCATCGCTCTCCATCCTTTAAGGCTAAGGTTTGTTGATGCAGTCGAATCTATCAGTGCCGTCCCCATCGGCTTTTTGAGCAGAGGAGAGTATCCCCCGGACAAAACCGATCCAACTTCTTTACCATTCGGGCATTTAATTACACATCCATGACGGGGAATTCTTCGATCATCTACCAAATAATGAATTACCCGCTGGGCTGCCCCATTGTCTCTTTCAACACTTAATGCAGTATAACCATAAAAGTTTTGTTTTTTCCAACCAACAGTCCAGGAAAGACCGGCTTTGACCGGAGAAATCTCCGGAGATAGTTCATGACCATGCAAAGGAAAACCTGCTTCCAAACGTAAACTATCACGGGCGGCAAGACCAACCCAGGGCACATGAAACTGCTCCATTGCATCGGCCCAGGTTTTCAACTCCGTTGGAGAACAATAAATTTCAAAGCCATCTTCTCCTGTATATCCAGATCTGGACAAAATTGTTTTCTGCCCCATCCAATGACCCTCAAGAAAACTCATTTTGGTAAGTTTACTCAAGTCCTGATCAATTATTTGACTAAGTACCTTTTCAGAAGATGGCCCCTGCAAAGCGAGTTGTCCAAATGAGGAGGTCAAATTGTGAACTGAGCAATTAAATCCCAATGAACGTTCTAACAAAGTGTTGTAATCGTCCTCTACATTGGAAGCATTAACACAAAGTAAAAAATGGTCATTCTTTAGACGATAAACCAAAAGGTCATCCAAAGTGCCTCCTTGTTCGTTGCAAAGAAGACTGTATTGTGCCTGGCCCACTGAACATTTGTTTAAATCATTGGTCAGGGCGAAATTTAGAAAATCCAGCGACTGAGGCCCAGAAACCTCTATTTCTCCCATGTGTGAAACATCAAACAATCCGACATTTTCCCTTACGCTTAAATGCTCATCTATTGAACTACGGTATGAAACCGGCATATTCCAGCCAGCAAACGGAGTAAATTTAGCCCCGTTCTTCTTGTGATGATTGTAAAGAGTGAGTTTTTTTAAGTCTGTCATTTTCAAAGCTTGCCAAATCCGGCAGATGAGTAGTTTGTAATAGGGATGAGCCACTGCTCTGTCAAAGTACAAGAAATGATTTTTGAATGGCTAGCCAGCTAGTAATTGCCGTAAGTTTGACTATCGGTGTTTCCGCACTGTGCTCCATTCTCGAGGCGATGGTTCTCAGTGTAACAACTGCTGAAATTGAACAATTTAAAAAGAAAGCTCCCAAACGAGGAAGATTACTAGACCAGGCGAGGTTCGAGATTGAGGAAACAAGTGCGGCCATCCTTAGCCTAAACACCATAGCAAACACACTCGGTGCTACACTTGCAGGCGGTTTGGCCGAGAAAACCTTTGGCGACGGAAGTAATTCGATTCTATTCTTTGCTGGAGGAATGACCTTAGGAATCTTATTTTTTTCCGAAATACTGCCGAAGAATCTAGCCGTTAGTTATCGGGCAGAAATGCTTGCTTTTTTAATACCTCCTCTTGTGGCTGTGCGATGGCTCATGACTCCATTTTCAAAGATCTGCAAGTTTACGATGCAGGCTATGGTTCCTCCCAAGAAAAAATCGAGTGATAAAGACGAAGAAGAAATTATCTTATTAGCTCGCAAAGGCGCAAAAGAAGGAACGCTTTCCAACGATGAAAGCGACTGGGTAACTAACGCACTTCGACTGGATGGTGTGAAGGTTAGTGAAATTATGACCCCTCGAACTGTCATGCTTGCATTGGATGAAAACTTGACAGTCGAAAAAGTCTTTCAAAATTATCCCAATGTCCCATTTGCCAGGATTCCCATCTACTCCGATAATATTGACCATATTACCGGCGTGGTACGCCGACGAGATCTTCACAATGCAATGGTCGAGGAAAAACCCCAAACCTTACTAAGTAGTTTAGCCTTTAACCCGCTATTTGTTCCTGAAAATGCTGGTGCAGATAAAGCCTTGAGATTGTTACTCGCTGAGCATTCTCAACTTTCCATTGCAGTGGATGAGTTTGGTTCGGTAGCTGGGGTTCTGGCAATGGAAGACATCATGGAAAGTATTTTGGGCCAAGAAATCTTTGAACATGATGATTTGGCAGTTGATATGCGCGAGTTGGCCAAACGTCGCCATGACGCTCAGTCCAATTTAGAGATAAAACCTAGCAACTAAGATTAAACATGGATTTTCTTGCTTCATTTTGGGTTCATGACCTCAGTCCCTTTTTATGGAAATTTCCTGATTCATGGGGAGACTGGGGACCAGGAGGATTAAGGTGGTATGGCTTGTCCTACCTAGCAGGTTTTATAACCGCCTATTTTCTCTTGCTTATTGCTTACCGAAAAAATCGTAGTCCCTATGATAAGGATCAAATTGTCAACCTAATGACTTTTCAGGTGTTAGGAGTATTGCTTGGAGGTAGAATCGGATTTGCTCTTTTATATCGGACAGAAGAACTTGTTAACGATCCCTTAATGTTACTTTATGTATGGCAGGGCGGCATGGCTAGTCATGGTGGATTTATTGGAGTCATATTGGCCACTTATTGGTATGCAAAGAAATCTCATCAATCGTTCTGGCCTGTGGCAGACTTGATTGCATGCGTTGTCCCCCCCGGTCTCTTCTTTGGAAGGTTGGCAAATTTTATAAATGGAGAACTTTGGGGAAGAGCAACAGATTGCTCATGGGGAGTTCTTTTTCCTAAAGCTCCAGATTTTTTAATGGGGATAGCTCGGCACCCATCTCAACTTTATGCAGCAGTTTTAGAAGGCCTTCTTGTATTCATCTTTGTTCAATCAAGATTTTGGAA
>NZ_CAXLML010000009.1:0-3310 GCF_964187505.1 Candidatus Chordibacter forsetii | reverse complement strand
GAAGAAACCACCCTGGAAGAGGCATCCCTTGCTAAGTACGACCGCATCATCGAACAGCTTGATATTAAGGACGGGCAAAAGGTGTTAGAAATCGGATGTGGATGGGGAGGCTTTGCTAAACGCCTTCTCGATACGACCGAGGCCATTTGGACGGGTACCACAATTTCCAAAGAGCAGCATGCTTATGCCCAAAAGGTGATCAAAGAGTCTGGCCATGCCGGCCGGGCAAATTTACTCATGGATGACTATCGTACTCTTAGTGGTTCCTACGATCGCATTGTCTCCATCGAAATGATTGAAGCGGTGGGTCATGAATATTTACCCACTTACTTCACCAAAATTTCCGACCTTCTTGCTCCGGATGGAGCTGCCCTCGTCCAGGCAATCACCATGCCTGACCACCGCTACGATCAGTATTTACAAGAAGTAGACTACATACGAACCCGGGTATTTCCCGGCAGTTGTGTACCATCTGTATCTGCAATGATCTCGGCCGTAGTCAAAAAATCCGACCTCCGACCAACCGGTGTTCAGGATATTGGATATCACTATGCCCAAACCCTGCGGGAATGGCGCTTGCGCTTTTTAAAAAATGAAGAAGCCATCAAAAGCTTGGGCTATGACGATTCATTCCGACGGGCATGGATTTATTATCTTTGCTACTGCGAAGCGGGATTTGAGGAGGGATACACCGGAGATATCCACCTTCTTTTAACCAAGCCAAATTGCAAAGTGGGCAAAGGGTTTACGCAATGAATAAACCTCCAAACTTCCTTATCGATTTAGTCGTCTTTCAAGTCGCCTGGTTTGCATGTGTTCTCGGATCGGCAACCGAATACCCATTTCTCTTTCCCTTTGCTGGATTTCTTTTCGTTCTTTGCCGAATTGCCACGACCCGGCGTTTCCGTTCATCCTTTCCTTTTCTTCTCGCTGCGGTCGCACTCGGCATGGTTGGAGATTCCCTGCTTGTTCACCTGGAAATGCTCGCCTTTTATGCCGACCCCACAGTGGGCGGCGCCCCACTGTGGATGATTTTTCTCTGGGCAAATTTCGGGCTTATGCTTAGGCCTTTATTTTCCTGGTTCCTGCAGAATAATTCCCGCTGCCTGATCGGATTTGGTCTTGGCGGATTGATCGCTTATGCCTCTGGTTGGCAACTTGAACGCCTCGCTTTTACCTCTGACTGGACATCTGCCATCGCCATCGCAACAGAATGGGCAATTGCCGGGTTGATCCTCAGACAACTTCACCATAAGTACAGAAATATTCATCAATGAATAACCTGGATCTTCTGCTCTACGGACAGGCAGCAGCATCGTTGGTGATGCTCGTTGGTTGGCTAATCGCCCTGGCTATTCGTAACACTTCGTATGTTGATGTGTTGTGGGCCTATGGCGTCGGCGTACTTGGCTTGGTTTATCTCTATTTCATTCAGGAAGAATGCCACCCCGCCAGGCATGCCCTACTCCTCGGACTGCTCGGAGTATGGTCAGCCCGTTTGGGCACTCACCTACTTCGAAGGTGCTGGGGGAAACCAGAGGATGCACGGTATGCATACCTGCGCGATCACTTGGGCAAAAATGCAAACGTCGGATTCTTTCTCTTTTTTCAGGTACAGGCATTTTGGATCGTTTTATTTGCCAGTCCTTTTCTCATCCTCGGACGGAATTCGTCCGACCTCGCCTGGTTTGATCACCTGGGTATGTTTATTTGGATCTTAGGATTTGTAGGGGTCAGCTTGGCGGATAAACAATTGCGCCTTTTTAAAAATACCCCCGGACGTTCTCGCCAAGAGGTTTGCGATTCTGGACTATGGAAATATTCCCGACACCCCAATTATTTTTTCGAATGGATTCTTTGGTTGGGCTACCTTCCGATGGGCATACTCTCTACCGGTGGTGCATGGTTATGTATAGTACCCCCAATTCTCTATCTCTTCCTTACCCGAATCACTGGCATTCCTTTTGTGGAGGCACGTAAATTGGAGGTAAGCGGAGACGCCTACCGTTCTTATGTCGAGCGTACCCAATCTTTCTTTCCTTGGTTCCCTAAGTCAAAAAACTCTCATCAATGAGCCTTACTGATTCTTTCATTCAATTAAGCGAACGCGGTTTGGTGCCTGACTTTCTCATCCGTGCAGGCATACGCAACCTCTGTAAAAAACGCCTCGAACAATGTCAGTCTGAAGATTGCGAAGCCAACGCAGAACTCGCCGAGGAGTACATACGATCGGTCGATCAATCCGACCTTGCGGTGGAGACTGAAAAGGCCAACGAACAACACTACGAAGTACCCTCAGGTTTTTACCGCCTCGTATTAGGCAAAAACTTGAAATATAGTTGTTGCTGCTACCACCCCGGCACCCACGGGCTAGATCAAGCGGAGGACCGTGCCCTAGAACTCACTTGCAAAAGGGCAGACCTGCAGGATGGCCAGGAGATTTTAGAGCTTGGATGCGGTTGGGGTTCCCTCTCCTTATGGATGGCAAAACACTATCCAAAATCACGTATCCGTTCGGTTTCCAACTCCCATTCCCAACGCGAATATATTATGGAAACCGCCAAGGAACGTGGATTAAACAACCTCGAAGTAGTCACTGCAGATGTTAATGCTTTTAAGCCCGATCAATCCTACGACCGTGTGGTCTCTGTTGAAATGTTCGAGCATGTGCGTAATCATCGCCAACTCTTCCAACAAATCTTCAATTGGTTAAACCCGGGGGGGAAGCTTTTTACTCATGTATTTTGCCACCGTTCCACCTCATATCCCTTCGAAGTCGAGGGGGAAGACGATTGGATGTCCAAACATTTTTTCAGTGGGGGTACCATGCCCGCGGACGAACTCTTTTTGCGGATTTGCGGAGATCTCGAGCTCGAAAGACGCTGGCGATGGTCGGGCAGGCACTACGGGGAAACCTCTGAGGATTGGTTGCGTAACCTCGACCAAAACAAATCCGCCGCCCTGCGTATCTTCGAGAATGATCAAACACCCTTAGAGGCAAAGAAAACTTACCACCGCTGGCGTATCTTCTTTCTCGCCTGTGCCGAAACCTTTGCCTACGCCAAGGGCCAGGAATGGTGGGTCTCCCACTATCTCTTCGCCAAGCCGGCCAAGGGGTAAAGGATTTATGACTCGATAGATTCTTGTTTTTGAACGGGCTTATAAAGATAGTTGCCCTCCTCCCCGAGCTTTGCAAAAAAGTTCATTCGCCTTTTTTTAACAACTCACTCACCTCCCCCAACCCTTAGCGTATTATGAAACTCGAAACCCAGTGCCTACACGCAGGCTACCAGCCCGACCCAACCACCAA
>NZ_CAXLML010000008.1:0-4567 GCF_964187505.1 Candidatus Chordibacter forsetii | reverse complement strand
CTCAATATGCCAAAAGATTTTGATAGGTGTATGGATGCAAACCTATCTTTCTATAAAATGATTGAAAGATATGCTGAACAAAAGTTTCTTCGGTCTATTGAATTATTTCGTGTTTTTCAGTCAGCAACTCAAAAGGATCGATGGGATAAACTACCTGGTCCTTACAAGAACAAAACAGTTAGCTCGGAGCAATGTAGCGACTCGGGACTCTTAGCAAACTATGGTGCTGGAGTTACCAAGGCATGGAAGTTTGACTCACAAGGCTTCATTAACTTCTCCAAGAAAAGTCTTTCTTCGCAAAATCGTTTTAATGAAACGAGTTTTGACCCGAAGAGATGGACTGATCATTTGGTTGTATTTTGCGAAGGGTTTCGTGTCCTAGAAAATGAATGGTTTAACAACCTGCCTTTTGCTCCCGCCCAAGGCGATGTATTATCAATCGAGTCATCTAATGACTTCCATGCAAGCAATGGAACCTGGCACATACCTGAAGGAAATAATGGTTTAGCTAGGGTTGGCTCAACCTGGAGGCATGATCACCTGGAGTCTGGACCAAGCCCATCAGCAAGGGATGAGATTTTGAAAAGACTACAATTTATTCCATCTGTTCAAAATGCGTTGATAAACTTACATTTAAGTGGAGTGCGAAGCGGAACAAAGGATCGTAATCCTATTATTGGAAGACACCCAGAAATTAAAAACTTCTTTCTTTTTAACGGCTTTGGCTCAAGAGGGTGCAGTACGATTCCTTTGGCTGCACTCGAATTTACCAATTTCATTACCCGTGGAACTCCACTACCCCAACACAAGAACCTCTCAAGGTTCATGTAAAGAAAATCAAAATGAGATTATTTGAACTAGCTCATTCAAAAATTAAAGAAAATATCAAAAGGGGAGACTTTTGCATAGATGCCACACTGGGGAATGGGTATGACAGCCTTTTTTTGGCTCAACAAATAAGCCCACACGGAAGAGTGTTCGCTGTAGATATTCAGCAGTCTGCCATTCACCAAGCACGCTGCAAGTTAGATACTGCGGGATTAGGGAAATGTGTAACCATTATTCATGACTGCCATACTAACATTATGCAAAGAATTCCCGTCCAATACCATGGTGAAATTGCCATTGCCATGTATAACCTGGGTTATCTGCCTGGTGGAGATCACTCGATAAAGACTACTCCTGAAAGCACGATCAATTCCCTACTCAAAACATATGAACTTTTGAAACCAGGCGGACTACTTTCAGTATTGTGCTACCGCGGGCATGATGGCGGTGCTAAAGAATCAGACGAAGTAGGGAAATTATGCAGTTTACAAAATTGGAGTTTTGAAAAATTCCAGGGTAGCAATGATCCGGTTTCGCCAGTTTTAATCGTAATTAGAAAGAGTTAATATGGGTTAACCGGATCGACATCTAAATCATAATCCACTCCGTCGATCCCAAAACCAAAAAGACGTAGAAATTCTTGCTGGTATTCTTCGAAATTGGTCATCTCCAAAAGTGTGTTGGTATTAATAAGTGGCCAAAGTTCTTTGATTTTAATTTGAGTCTCTTCAGCCATCTCCCAGTCATCCAACCTAATTCGTTTGGCGTCGTCGAGTTCAAGGGAAGCATTTTCTCCATACAGGCGATCACGAAACAATCGATTAGTTTGCTCAATACAACCCTCATGTGTACCTTGCTCTCGCATAACCTTAAAAAGAATAGACACATATAAAGGAACAACTGGAATCGCCGAGCTTGCTTGAGTCACTACTGCTTTATTGACCGACACATAGGCACTTCCTTCACATAAACTAAGCATTTGTTGATTTAAAGAAAGTGCGGTTTCCTCTAAGTGAGCTTTTGCTCTCCCAATAGTTCCATTACGATAGATTGGCCAGGTCACTTCTGGCCCGACGTAGGAATAAGCTAAATTAACACAACCCTTTGCAAGTAAACCCTCTTCTAAAAGTCGGTCAGTCCAAAGCTTCCAGTCATCTCCACCCATGACTCGTTCGGTCTGAAAAAGCTCATCATCATTTGCTGGATCAATGGTCACATCTTTGACCTCTTTACGATCAGTATTTAATGTTTTATTTTTATAAATCATGCCTACTGGCTTTAAGCACGCACGATAGTTTTCACCGCTAGTCGGATCCGTTCTACGTGGTGAGGCAAGGCTGTATATTACGAGATCAAAATCCCCACCCATCTCCTTTGCTTTCCTCACGACTTCATCTTTACATGCATCGGAAAAAGCATCCCCATTAATATCCTCAGCAATAAGATTGTTTTCCGCAGCTAATTTACGAAAGGCAGAAATATTATAATGCCCAGGACTGCCAGGCTTTCCCTCTTTAGGATCTCTTTCAAATGAGACACCGAGGGTATCAGCATTATTAGCGAAGGCCGCCGAGATTCGACTGGCAAGTCCGTAGCCTGTTGATGCACCTATTACCAGAACACGGCGAGGCCCCTTGTTCTTGGCTAAGTTGACCTTAGAAGCTAACTCCGCCTGAGTGCGGACATTTTCGAGGCAACCTGTCGGATGCGATGTGATACAGACGAACCCCTTGATTCTTGGTTTAATAATCATAGCAAATAAACAATTAAATTCTTTGAGTAATAAGATTGTATGCTTCATGTTACTAGCAAGATAATTAAACCGAAGAAAGCTCAATCACTTGAAATCCAATCGATCGAAAAAATATAGACGACGCAAACCTAAGGATCAGGATTTGGTTTCAAGTTTTATGAACTTACCTGCAGAGTTAGCTCAGGGTAAACCTCGCCACCCCATATCTATGGAAACTTTAGTGGAGAAGGTCTGGGAAGATTGGGGGATCGGAGAAGATGAGACCGCCGAAGGAGTTATTTCCGGGAATTGGCAAAAGATAGTCGGGAAATACCTATCAGCTAAATGTGCTCCGGTTAACTTATCAAAAGATGGCAAGACTTTGCAAATTCGTGCTTCTAGTAGCACGATAAAGCAGGAATTAAGCTTTAAGAAACCTGAAGTATTAAAGCAGATTAATAAATTTAAAAAATGCCAGAAGGTTGCCCAATTGCGAATCCTCTAATCGTCATCTGTTCTAGTTGTATTTCTATCCTGAAGGAGCTGACTGACCGTGTATTTGCGGGAAATGAAAATGTATAAAGTTGCCCCGAAGGTCATCAATAAGGTCCAAAACCAAAACTCACTCGACACCTCTAACTTCGAAGCACCCTGTTCATCGGCTAGTAAAAACTTCACCCCTGATGTCAGGTAATTACCAAGGGATACGGTAAGCAAAAACAACGCCATAACCAAAGACTTCATTGCTTTAGGGGCTTGGGTGTAAGCGAATTCTAAGCAAGTAATGGAAACCATGACTTCGGATGCGGTTAAGATAAGACAGGCAAGAACTTGCCACCCGACATGCACAACCATTCCAGTTTCTACAAGCTCTTGAATCACAGAGACTACAACAAAAGCAAGGACCATCAACCAAAGTCCAATCCCCATCTTGCGAAGTGAGTTGAGTCTGAAGAAATGTTCTATCAGGGGATAAATAAAACGGCTGAATAAAGGTACTAATAAAAGAATGAAAAGCGGGTTAAATACAGCAGAGACTTGAGCTGGTAACAATTCGTACCCACCAAACATCGGTACCCAACCTGGAAGAACGCAGTCCAATTGGCGGCATTGTAGCTGCCACAGCGTACCGATCTGGTCAAATAAAGCCCAAAACAAGATAACAAATGAAAATATTAGCCATAGTTTAGCAAGGCTGCGAAGATTATCTTGGTTTACCAACTGACTAAAATAAGCCCTACCGACTGGCTGAATATGTGTAAATTCTCTGCGCCCCATCCAGAAAAGTAAGGTTGCAACTGCCATTAATATGCCGGGCAGACCGAAAGCAAAATGATGACCGAAAATTGTTTCGCCTGGCTGCTTTTCTCCAACAATCCAGATAAAAAATGGATAAATGGCTTCACCTAAAGTTCCAGATTCTCTTTTGGCTTCGAGTAAAAAGGGGGTTAACAGTCCTGACAAAAATGCACCCATATTGATTGATAAATAAAACCAACCAAATACTTTCGGTAGTAATCCTGAATTGGATCTACCAAATTGATCTCCTACATGCGCAGAAACACAGGGTTTAATGCCGCCAGAACCAACCGCTATTAGCCCAAGTCCGATCAGGAGGAGGACGCGGGTGTCACCGCCCCACCCCATGCAAGCCAAGCATGCATGTCCTAAGCAGTAGACTAAAGAGAGCAAAAGAATTGTTTTATATTTCCCCCAAAGTGCGTCTGCTACAATACCTCCAAGAATAGGAAATAAGTAAGCCGAACCTACAAATAAATGAACCCAAGCCTCTGCCTCCTTGTTACCAAATACATCTAATGTACCGTCTGATTGGCAAAGGTAGGTTGTCATGTAAACCAAAAGAATCGAGCGCATCCCATAAAAGGAAAAGCGCTCCGCCAATTCATTCCCAACAATAAAGGGAATACCCGGAGGCATACCTTTTAGTTCTAATGGAGTTTTGCGGTACACAATACTTTAGTTACGATTAAATTGCTCAGCTTCTCT
>NZ_CAXLML010000007.1:0-3590 GCF_964187505.1 Candidatus Chordibacter forsetii | reverse complement strand
CCCTGAGGTCGAGGCGCAGGTCCGCTTCCCTCTTGTTGCCATCCACCCCATGACAATAAAAACAATTTTCCGAGAGAATAGGCCGGACATCCCGATTGAAATTAAGGGACTCTGCAAAAACCATCAAGGGCATGCAAAACACAAGCAAATATGGAAACAGACTGGGCATCTTTTTTATAACACTCCATTGTCCTTGGAGTCACAATTATTTATTGTTTTTTTTTGCGTTTAAGACCTGTTGATTTGCGTCATGCAAAACACTTCATAAAACCAGCTCACCCAAGAAATTCATTGGGGGCGCTTCAAAGAATCAATTTTTATTACGTAAAGAAGGGGGACTGGCTAATCGCAGCAGCTAGTTCAGAATTTGACGCGTAAAGCACGCCCCTATGATTCATGAAGGTGGATTCCTTGCGATTGAGCTCAAGGGGTTGACCAAATACATCCGTCGCCCAGGCACCTGCTTCCTCAAAGATGCAGGCGGTGGCGGCATAATCCCAGAGGCTTCCCCCGCCCGCCTCGGGCTTGGGAAGCTTAAGGTGGCAACCGGGCCGGTTCTCCAGGGCATGCATAGCATTCATGACTGAACCACCAAACTGGATGGCTTGAATATCTTTAAGTCCACACTTCCGCCCAACTTCACTCAATGCATGGCACAAGGATGAGAATTGTGGGTGGGCCTCAAAACTTCGGTCATAAGTAAAAGTAAGGGTATCATGTCGGTCTGAGACCTTCCAATCTTGGCCATTTCTTTCCACCCCCTGCCCCTTAGCCGCCTGCCAAAGAACCTCGCTCACGGGATCATAGACCACACCGATTTGCGGAGATCCATCGCGGGCCACCAATCCAATCGATACGGCATATCCATTCTCCCCTTCACTAAATGCAAGGGTACCGTCCAGTGGGTCAATACACCAAAAATATTTCTTCTGGAAGCGGGAGCCATCGTCCTCGCTCTCTTCAGTAAGAAGGGCCAAATTATAAAGATCCATGCTTGGTCGAAGAACTTCAAGAATCGCATCCTGTGCTTTGCGGTCGACTTCTGTAACCACCTGAGATGCAAGAGAGTCTCCCCCTTTTTTGGAGAACACCTCCACTTCACTACCACAAAATCCTTGAATCACATTCCCAGCCGCCTGGGCAGCATGTTTGGCACACTGGGCCAGTTCACTTAAATCAAGATCTTGAGTCATACGTCATACGATTAAGGATTCGATCACTTGACTCGTTATCCGCTCACTATAATCGCTCAGTTTCCAGTGCCCGGGGCTCCAACCCTTCATGAATCGGTGAAAATCTACCCAGGCCACCCGGTAAAGGGGGCGCCAATCCGCTTCCAATTCATCAGCAGATATTTGGAGGTCTTCATTTTTAACAAGTTCCCGAATCTGAGAAAAATAAAAGTCTAGGGCCTCTTGCTCGATTTCCTCGGCATCCTCATCACGGAAACAACTGCCGACAAAATAAGCGAGGTCTTTCATCCCACACCCACCACCAATATATTGAAAATCAACCGCGGCAACTTCCGTGCCCTCCTCGTTAAAACAAAAGTTAGCCAACTTGGCATCGCCATGAACTAAAGTCTGATATTTTACATTATTTAATTTTTGGTCAATCGCCGAGGCAGCCTCTCGCAGACTGGCATCATCCAGGCGGGCGAGCTCATCGGGCCGGGTCTGCAAATGCCAATATGTGCCCGACTCCCATAAACCTTCGGTGGACTGATTCATATTTTCCAAATGAAAGGAGGCCAGCCAACGAACACACGCCTGCCACTCTGAACGGCTGATCAAGCTCCGGCGGCCAGCAAATCCGCTGGCATCCAGATCCTCGAGTACAAGCAATACTTGATCGCCCACCTTTTTTGTACCAAGGCAATAGGGTGTGCGGGCAAGTAAGGGTTCATCCCGATTACGAATAGACTCATACCAGTTGGTTTCGACTTGGTAGGATTTGAGTTTTCGCTGATGGGAGAGATCGGTGTTCCACCCGCGGGGGTGATCACCAACCTCAGGAATTACCTGCTTGGTAATAATTTGTTTGTACTCACTTCCAGATAACCTCCACCTTTCAATTTTCCCATAACCACTCCACAAAGACTGAATTATATCTTTGGAAGTATGTGTGCTTGCACGGGCACACTCCAAGACAAACTCTTCCACTTCATTGTTGGTCATAGGTTGTGACATGCATTCCATCTATACCCAATAAATTTGGGTGGATGAAACCTTTAATCGATTAGAGACTTCTCGCCGGTAGCAAAATTCTTTTTGATGGTCGCCCGGTCATATTCATCGCCCAATACAGTGTAGGCAACATAACTTAAGGTATCGCCCTCGACTGTGATTACCTGAAAGAACTGGGTCTGCTCCGCGGTTTTGTCCGAAACATATCCATCCGTTTGGTAGCTCTTTAATTGTTTTGGGTTGAGTGGATATTGTTTAGGTCCACTGACCGAGGTAATGTACATCGTACCAAATTGACTGGAGTCACCAACTTTTTCTCTCACAGGAATATGGCCACGAGCGTATGTATGGTCATGTCCATTTAAAACAAGATCCACTCCGTATTTATCTAAAATGGGTTTCCAATGATCTCGACCAAATTGAAAATTCCTACCGCTTGCGGGAGAAAATATAGAATGGTGGCAGGTAACAATTTTCCACTTCGCACTACAATCTTTTAGCTTTTCTTCGAGGTACTTGGTCTGTTGTTCTCGTTTCTCATTGGAATTAAGAACGATAATACGAATATCCTGATAATCTATGGTGTAGACAGTTTCGTGAAGTGATTCATCCAAATGATCCTCTACGGGCAATGTAAACTGAGGGCGCCACTGAATGGAAAGTTTCCTGGGAATACCTTTACCCGGATGCATAAACTCATGATTGCCCGCCACGGGAATGGCCGTCCATTGACTATGAAGAAAACCACCCGCTTTAAACCATTGGGCCCACTCATGATCACGGTGTGCTAAATTGATTAGATCTCCAGCATGAACCGCGAAGGAAGCATCAGGGGCGGTTTTATAAGCCATGCGTATGACTCTTGACCAATGATCGAGCACATCATTCTGAGCATCTCCAAAATAAACGAATTGGGATTTTCCATAACTGGACTTGGCCGTTTTAAATTGAATCCACTCAGACCAGAATTTTTGTCCATCTCCTACCCGATACACATAGGTGGTTTCGGGTTTTAAGTTTTTGAAAACGACACTGTGATTGTGAACAATCAGCGATGCATTACCTTTATGCTCACCCAAATCAAATGCCTCGGTTTGTGCGTCAAAAGAAACCGTCGAACTTTGAAACTTTGAATTCACTGTAGCTTCAGCAATCTGAGCAACTGCAGATGTAATACTTTTATCTGTCCTCCAAGTCACTGCTCGACTGGTGGCTGGATCCCCATGGAAAGTAAGAATAATCCTGTCCGGATCTTTACTTGGAACTTCCCAATGACGAAGACCTGAATGATCCTCGTGTGCGACCAGGAAACATAGACTGCCCAAAAAAAAGGCAAATAAGGTGAAGAACGGTTTATAATTCATAGGTTTATTTTTTAGTAAGATTTTAAGTAAGCAACCACGT
>NZ_CAXLML010000006.1:0-4400 GCF_964187505.1 Candidatus Chordibacter forsetii | reverse complement strand
CTCGAGGGCGTGGGCGCTTGCGTCGCTCATAAAATATAAAAATTAAAAGGTGTAAAAATGATTAAATTATTCGTCGTTTTCCTTGGGGAATAAATGATATCCGCCGGGACCTTCCAATGCCCACATAATCATCCCGATCACAGCAACAGAACCAGCGAGGATTGGAACCGTGTAATCACGAACTAATTCACCACTTGGATCTATATTGCGGTGAAAAAGCATACCTATGGCCAATCCAAATAATCCGAGTGCAGTTACCAATGGCCACCACGAACGATCTGGCATGTGTACACCGTGGTCGTCCAACGGTTCTTTTTCGGCATGGTTTTCCCGGGGTCCATAGTTGTTCTCCCACGCTTGATCCTTAGCTTTTATAATAGGAGTTCGTGCAAAGTTGTATTCTTTTACTGGAGAGGAGAGTGCCCATTCCAGAGTGCGGGCATCCCAGGGATTACTTCCAGCAGGTTTTAATTTTTTGTTAAAGAAGGCACTTACGAATTGATAAATTCCAATGACAATACCTACTCCTAAGATAAACGCTCCAATTGTCGCGATTTGATTCCAAGTTTCAAAACCGTGACCTTCATTGTAGGTATGTGTTCGTCTTGGTTGGCCAATCATTCCAAGGTAATGCATGGGAAAGAAGGTCAGGTTAAATCCAAGAAACATTAGGGTGAATACAAATTTCCCCAGTTTTTCGTTCAACATGCGTCCAGTCATCTTCGGCAACCAGAAGTAAAATCCACAAAATAATCCAAACAATGCTCCTCCAATAAGTACATAATGAAAGTGGGCGACCACAAAATAGGAGTCTTGATGCTGAGCATCAATCGGTACCGAGGAGTGCATGATACCAGTAAAGCCACCTATCATAAACATGGTTATAAATCCAAGGGCGAATAACATTGGGGTATCAAAACGAATGCGACCACCCCACATAGTTCCGATCCAGTTAAAAATTTTAACACCAGTAGGGATTGCGATTAACATGGTAAGCATGGCAAAAGCAGAGGTCGCAACAACGCCCATACCAGTAGTAAACATGTGGTGACTCCAAACGGCAAAGCCCATAAATCCAATAATAGCACCTGAGAAAACGATTAATCCGTAACCGAAAAGGGGTTTGCGAGAAAACACAGGGATTACTTCTGATACAATACCCATGGCTGGAAGAATGAGGATATAAACTTCCGGATGTCCAAAAATCCAGAATAAATGCTGCCAAAGGTGGGGTTTTCCGCCTTCTAAAAAGTCATAAAAATTAGTTCCATAAGTACGATCGAACATCAATTCAACCAAGGCAATAGTAATGGCCGGGAAAGCCAAAATGATTAAAAAACTGACGATCAATGTCATCCATGTAAACACGGGTAAACGCATCATGGTCATGCCGGGAGCTCGCATGTTTATGATGGTTGTTATGAAGTTAAAAGATGCGAGCAAAGAGGCAACCCCGAGGATTTGTAGTGAGAAAATCCAAAAGTCAGGACCCATATCTCCGACAACTTCAGCAAAGCGGGTATCAGTAAGTGGTGCATAACCGAACCATCCGATAGCTGGGGATCCACCAGTAAAAAACCAACTTAGATTAAGAATGAGACCACCACCAATAAAGCACCAGAGACTGAGTGCGTTCATCCGAGGGAAAGCAACATCTCTAGCCCCAATCTGTAGGGGCATGAGGTAATTAAAAAAGGCTGCACTTAGAGGCATGATTACAAGGAAGACCATAGTTGTTCCATGCATAGTAAACATTTGATTGTATTGGCGGTTGGTCAATACATCCATGTTATGATCCCACAACTGAGACCGTATGAGAAGTGCCTCAAGACCACCAACGATAAGAAAGAAAAGTGCGGTCATACCGTACATCAAACCAATCTTTTTGTGATCGATTGTTGTCAGCCAATCGATAAGACCGGTTGTATGTTGACCAGGCCTTGGAAAGACTTGCGTCTTGGCCTTGTTTTCAGTGTCGGGAGCGAGGTATTTGATCGATTCAGTAGCCATGGCGATTCGTATGTTTGGTAAGTGCTAGAAAGGTATTAGGACTGCCCAAGAAGGTAGGCAATTAATTGGTTCACTTTTTCATCATCGTCTTGAAGATTGCGAAGGGGGTGACGGTCGTCTATGCCCTCACCATTCCACATCAGGTTACCAAATTTGATTTCATTTGAGTTTTTGAGCCATTTTGAAAGGCTTTCTTCATCATTACGCATCCAACCTGCGGCAAGAGAAGTTCTCAGGCCATAGAGGGTAAGGTTGGGACCCTTGGCTCCTAGTCCGGTTCGGTTGACGGCGTGACATTGCACGCATTGTAATGAGGAGAAGAGTTGTTTTCCCTTCTCGTAGTCGTCTGAGTGGGCTTTTTCCCAGGCACCCGGAGCAACTTGAGGGGATTGACCGGGCGAAGTTTTCCGAACAGAACGGTATTCGCGATTTGCACCAGCACCTAATTTATTGTCAGCAAAGGAAACATAAGAGTTTTTAATGTATGAGGTTTGTGGATCGTATGATTTGGTTTGAAGGTTGGGGTTTTGAGCGTTTTGAAAACGCTTAACCCATTGATCAAAATCCTCGTCGGTTTGCGCAAGTGCACGGAAAGACATGTATGCATGAGAGTTCCCACAGAATTCAGCACACTGTCCGTAAAATAAACCACCAACAGGTTCGAATTCATCAGTAAATTTTTGCTTAGCAAACACCTTCGAGCGCATGGTGCCATCATGGACTGCAGGCATGGCAGTAGCCGCGTCGGACTCACCCATTATTTTTTTCTGGTCTGCAATAAACCACATGAAGTTTTCCTGCCCAGGCATAAGATCCATCTTGCCGGCAAGCTTGGGTACCCAAAAACTGTGGATTACATCTTCGGTGCGTAAATTAATACGCACTGCTTTAGTGGCTGGAAAAACAAGTTCATTGGCAGTGACGATACCAAATTGGGGATATTCAAATACCCAAAAGAATCTCTTGCCAGTAACATTTACAGTAATAGCACCGTCAATTTGACTGCGATCCAAGCCTAATTTCTCAAGGGATTCTGAATCATTGGCGTCAGGCACACGGTTGAGTAGGACAATGCCCTGAAGGGTAGGAACAGCTAAAATCACAAGAATGATTGAAGAGGCAATAATCAAACCAGTTTCAATGAATGAGCTGCCGTGTGACTGAGGTGGAATCTCTTTAGCTTCCTCAGCATTTTTTGCCCGGTATCTCCACAGAACATAGAGTAGGCAACCACCGACTGTGCAAAACAGAAAAATGGTGATCCAAACTGAAAGCATGAAAACATCGTATTGGTTTTGCGATACGAGTCCTTTGGGGTCTAGGGCAGACTGTTTGTGATCGATACGGGAACAGCTTCCGGCGAGTAGGAGGAATAATCCGGAGAAAAGGTTTCGAAATACTGAATGATTTGCAAAGAATGAGATCATTTTTAAAGTCATAGATAGCGGTCAATTACTAAGGCGGCAAAAAGGAGGGGGAGATATATGATAGTTACGAAGAAAAGTTTCTTGGCAGAATGATCCCGGTTTTTCGAGGTAAGGAATCGAATGGCTGGGAACAATAAATAAAGGGACAGAATAACAGATGAGGCAAGATAGAAGAGCCCAGGTTGGGGTTGTTGGAGTTTTAAGAAGTAAGGAGAAAAAACAAAGATGGTGAGTAAAACGGTGTAAACCAAACTTTTGCGAGCAATCGCCCGCCCATCAGAATCACCCAGTTCATGGAGCTTGAATCCCCCTTTGGAATAGTCTGTCCGAAAATTCCAGGCGATGGCCATGAAATGGGGGAGCTGCCAAGTGAAAAGAATCCCAAATAATATCCAACCATAGGTGGTTGGGGCACCCTCGGCAGCGACCCAACCAATTAACGGAGGAAGGGCTCCAGAAACGGCACCAATCTCAATGGCATAAGGGCTAATTTTTTTAAAAGGAGTGTAAATGAGAAGATAAACAATAAGGGTAGCGAGAGTGAGAATAGCCGCCCACGGGTTGGTGCCAACCCACAGAATGTAAAGACCAAGTGAAGATAGAGTAATTCCAAATACCAGAGCAAATTCGGGACTGATTAATCCAGAGGGTAGAGGGCGGCTAGCAGTTCGAGCCATCAAGGAATCTTCTTTTCGTTCCATCCACTGGTTTAGGGCGGCCGCTCCACCTGCCGACAATGCTGTACCAATTGTAAGTGAAATGAAAATCGCTAAATCTGCTTGGAGTGGTTCACGAACTAAATACCCGAGAGATGCAGTAAATACCGAAAGCAAAGAAAGCCTAGGCTTTGTTAGCTCATACATACCATGCACAGAGAAACCCGGCGAACTTGAAAGCGAGCCGGGGTGGGGCTTGGCTGGTATTGGTTTTCCTAGACTCACGTCAGTAGAATTTCTAATAGAA
>NZ_CAXLML010000005.1:0-4457 GCF_964187505.1 Candidatus Chordibacter forsetii | reverse complement strand
TACTCAGCCACCATCGTTGTTGATCCAAGCGGAAGCGATGGATCGACCAGTGAAATGATACCAAAGCTTAGTGAAGTGATTGCCCAATCAGATGGGGAAGTAACTAAAGTGCAGGAGCTTGGTCAACATGACTTTGCTTATCCTTCCAGAAAAAAGATTTCTCGAGGCACATATCTTCAGTTTGAGCTTTCAGGGACTGCAGAAACCCCGCAAAAAATTAAGGAAAAACTGCGACTTGAAAAAAAGGTTGATCGTATCTTAATCGAGTGCAGTAGTTAGTATCTTTGATTCTTCATGGCTTCACTTAATAAAGTCCTCTTAATTGGCAATCTTACCCGCGATCCAGAGGTAAAGATGCTGTCTTCTGGTAGGCCTGTTTGTAATTTCGGGCTTGCTCTTAATAGAAACTTCAAAGACTCCGAAGGAAATAAGCGTGAAGAAGTAACTTTTATCGAGGTTGAATGTTTTGGGCCCAGGGCCGAGGCAGTGGGGAGGTTTTTCACCAAAGGCAGGTCGATTTTCGTTGAAGGCCGACTAAAGCTTGATCAATGGGAATCCAAAGAAGGGGAAAAGCGTAGTGCTATCCGAGTTGTACTAGATAGCTTCGAATTTGTAGATGCCGGGAAATCAGATTCGGGTTCGAGTATGCCCACTAAAAATATCCAACCCGATCGGCAAACGGAATCCCCCGCCTCTCCCAAACAAACTTTACCTCCCTCAGAACCTGACTTGGACGAAGACGTACCCTTTTAACCCTCCAAAAACTATAACAATGGCTCAAACAGAAATTTTACTTTTAGAAAAAGTCGACAACCTCGGAACTGAAGGTGATGTAGTCAAGGTTCGCCCCGGCTACGCCCGAAACTTTTTACTTCCTAAAGGTATTGCGGTTCCCCTTAATCAAGCTAACAAGAAACGCTTAGATTCCCTCAAGATTGCTCGTGCAGCCAGAGAGGCAGAGGAATTGCAAAACGCTCAAGATGTTGCTTCTAAAATTGGAGGTCTTTCTATTGCGATTGCTGTTAAAACAGGATCTGGAGGTAAACTGTTCGGTTCTGTAACTGCTTCTCAAATTATAGAGAAGGTCAGTGAGAAAGGCTTCTCACTTGATAAAAAGCACTTTAATAATTTTGCTCCCATCAAAAATCTCGGCCAAACAATTGTGCCTTTGTCTCTCTCGAAGGAGGTCACTGCGGAATTGAAAGTTGAAGTAGTTTCGGAAAACCCCATCGAGGAAGAGGAATAATTTACCTTCAATCAGCGTAGAAGGAAGGAAACTAATGTCGACTGTTTCGTCCCTGTCTACAAACGCGAAGGATTATTCTGATTCATCTTCTGATAGGAAGGTGGGCAGTCGTTCACTTGAAAAGATTGAAGGGCAGGCACTACCTAGTAACCTTGATGCGGAACAAGGAATTTTAGCAGCTTGTATTGTTGACGCTTCAGGTGAAGTGATGAGCAATTGTATTGAGCAAGCACTCAGACCAGAAGATTTTTATTTTACCAAGCATCAAATGATTTTTGATGCTCTGCTCGATCTTCATCAGGAAACGATTGAACCTGATGAGATTGTCTTGGCGGAAAAACTAAAAACTAATGGCAATTTAGAATTAGCTGGTGGGCAAGAGGGAATCACTAGCTTGGCTGGACGAATTGATACTACGGCTCATGCTTCTTTTTGGCTAGATATAGTGAAGCAAAAATCTCTGCTTCGAAAATGTATTTACATGGCTTTTGAAATGATTGACGGAGCAAACCGCCAACCAAGTAATGTAGAAGATTTTCTCGCAAATTTTGAACAAAGAGTTTGTTCATTGGGTGATGATCAAAACCTTCGTGCTTCCATTCCGTTCAGAGAACCTATTCAACACGCGATGGAACAAATCCAGCGCATGCTTTCTCGCGAGGAAACAGATGGTGTTTTTACCGGATACTCTGACTTAGATGGTTTAACTAATGGCTTCAAACCTGGAGAAATGATCGTTTTGGCTGCTCGTCCATCGGTCGGGAAGACCAGTCTTGCCATGAATATCGTGGAAAACATTGCTTTTAATGCACAATACCAAGATCAGCCCAGGCATGCCCTTGTTTTTAGTTTGGAAATGAGTGCCACATCACTTGCGATGAGATTGATATGTGGAAGAGCTCGTGTGAATATGAATGACCTACGAAAAGGTTTTGTCCCTCGCAGTCAGGCCGAAAATCTACATCAAACAAGCAAAGAATTTCAACAGGCCTCCCTTTGGGTGGATGATACTAGTGGATTAAGTATTAACCAAATTAGGGCAAAGGCAAGAAGGTTAAAAATGCGT
Source organism: Candidatus Chordibacter forsetii (assembly GCF_964187505.1). Lineage (NCBI taxonomy): Bacteria > Pseudomonadati > Verrucomicrobiota > Opitutia > Opitutales > Candidatus Seribacteraceae > Candidatus Chordibacter > Candidatus Chordibacter forsetii. Next base: position 2,145 of record NZ_CAXLML010000005.1, on the reverse strand, counting down.
AATAAGCTAGATTTTATAGTGGTTGATTATCTCCAGTTGATCTCAACAGAATCGAGAGTTTTTTCTCGAGAGAACCAGATATCTGAAATATCTCGTGGACTCAAAGCAATGGCTAAGGAACTGGAGGTGCCTGTATTGGTTTTAAGTCAATTAAACCGTGACTCCGAAAAAGAACGCAGGGATCCAAGACTCTCAGATTTGCGCGAGTCAGGAGCAATCGAGCAGGATGCTGATGTAGTTATGCTTCTCGGTAAACAAAGGAAGGGTGAGGATATTAGAGAAATGGACCATGATGGGGAGACTGAATCAAGTGAAGAAGAAGATTTCGAACCTATTGTATTGATATTAGCAAAGCAAAGAAATGGTCCCACGGGAAAAATCAATCTTGCATTTAGGCGTAAATTCACTCGATTCGAAAGTATGCAACAAGACCACCGTTTGAATTAGATTGGATATGAGACTATTTACATTCTTATTATTTTTCTCGGTATGCGTTGCGACTCTTATTGCCGATCCTTATTCGGGGGGTAAGACGATCTCGAGTATAAAAATTCAAATTTCAGGTCCCCCCACTGTAGGGGAGTCATATGTAAAACAAAATTTGCAAGTTCAAGAAGGTGATCATTATAAAACATCATCAATAGATAAATCGATTCGAAACCTCATGGAAACTGGTTCCATTAGAGATGTTAAGGTTTTTAAAGATCCTGTTTCTTCCAAAAATAATGATGTCGCTCTCGTTTTCAAAGTAGTTACTAAGCCAAGGATTGAAGAAATCCGTTTTAATGGAAATGACGAGCTATCAGATAAAAAACTTTTAAAATCCATTTCTGCAAAAGTTGGAGAATTATACGATGAGGCAAAAGTTAAATCGGACATATTAAGTTTAAAGACCCTCTACCTAGAAAAGGGTTTTTGGAACTCTGATGTTTCTTATCAAGTTCTTCGAGGTGTAGATGAACCCGATAAAAAAATCTTAAGTTTTTTTATAGAAGAAAATGAATTACGAAAAATTCGACGAATCCATTTTTCAGGTAACAATGCATTGGATGGTGGAGAACTACTTGATGCTATGGAAACAGCTCCATGGCGCTTTTGGAGATTTTGGTCAAAAAGGTCAAAATATTTACCGCGCGTTTTAGATGACGATATCGATAAAATATTACAGATCTATCGAAATGAGGGCTTTTTAGATGTTAAAATAAACCAATCAAAAATCATCATAAATCCATTTGGCTCGAATAGAATTGATCTTCAAATCCCGATTAATGAAGGATCTAGGTCTTATTTCGGTACTCAAAATGTATTTGGACAAGCCATTATTGATAGCAATGATTTGTTAAATGATTCCTTAATCACTACTGGTAAGCCTTACTCCCCTACTTTACTTTCCAGTGAAAGGAGTCGCTTAAGAAAAATATATGGAAATAGAGGTTATTTGGACACCAAAATCCGGATACAAAGAAAACCAAACCTCGTGAATAACCAAATAGATTTAGTATTTGAGATAACGGAAAATAATAAGTTTTCAGTAAATTCCATCGAAGTTAGAGGGAATGAGAAAACTAAAACGGTTGTTCTTATTCGGGAACTTGCATTGGCACCCGGTGAGACTTTTGATTTAACTCGGATGGAAACAAGCGAAGCAAGGCTGAAAAACACCAAGCTTTTCGAAAGAGTTTCAATTAGCGACGAACCAATTGCATCTGGTGACCCGGAATTAAGAAATTCTCGACGCAATATGATTGTAGATGTTGACGAAGGTCGTACTGGTCATGTCTCATTTGGAGTGGGTTTTAGTACTTTGGAAAAAGCCATGATGTATGCAGAGTTTCGTCAGGGTAATTTTGATATTATGAAATGGAGGGCGCCTCACCGCCTGCAGGGTGACGGCCAAAAGTTCCGACTTCGTTTGAAACTTGGTTCCAGGAGCAATGAAGTCCGTTTAGCCCTTGAGGAACCATGGTTTCTTAACCGTCGAGTGGCTGCAGGCTTTGAAGTTTTTCGAGAAAAATCAGATTATCAAAGTTCATACTATGATGAACTGAGGGCAGGCTTTGAGGTCTATTTTCGTAAGAGATTATTCGAGTTGGTGGAGGGACGGTTATTTTACAGTTTTGAGGATGTTTTAATTGAGGATATTGA
>NZ_CAXLML010000004.1:0-13681 GCF_964187505.1 Candidatus Chordibacter forsetii | reverse complement strand
TGGGAACCAATCGATTGTTTGTTTGTATAATTTTTTACCCAGTTCAAGCGTGGTCAAGCCGATGAAGGAAATTAAAAAACGCTTTCCCCAAAGCAAGGCTAGGGATTTAATTAGTGGCGGAGAAATTGATTGGGGAACAAATGATCTCGAACTTCGTCCATACCAGGCTGTTTGGTTATTGTCCCATTGAATCTCTTTTTACTCGAAGAAGCCGTTGATGAAATTGAATGGCCCGCTCAGGACGAACGGTCAGTCCATTTAAAAAAAGTGCTCCAAGCAAAAGATGGGGAACGGCTTGATTTTGGGGTGATTAATGGCCCGCGGGGTAAGGGCTTGATCGAATGGATAAATTGTGGAGCGGTCAAAATTTCTTTTGAGTGGAATGCCCCCCACTTATCCGACCTTCTTCCCATCTCGTTATTGGTTGGTCTTTCAAGACCTCAGACTTGTCGTAAGGTAATCGAACAGGCTGCCTCGCTCGGAGTGGCGGAAATAATTTTTTTCCATACGGACAAGGGGGAGTCCTCTTATGGTGAAAGTTCCCTATGGCATAATGAATGGCAACGTTTGCTGATTAAAGGCACGGAGCAGGCATTTTCCTGCCATCTTCCACGATGCATTAAGGTCGATGGGTTGGAACAAGCACGAGCGGCTTCTCGAATTGTCCCCAAAGTTGCCTTGGCCCTTGATATTTATGAAGCCGCCGAATGTATTTCCACCTTCAAGCAGAAAGAGAATGAACCTGCCCACTTGGCGATTGGACCAGAGCGCGGATGGTCACATCAGGAAAGGGATTGTCTGAGGGTTAATGGGTTCAGCCTTTGTCATATGGGCCAACGTGTTTTGCGAGTTGAAACTGCTGTGGTGGCCGCAGTTGGGGCAATATCCCCAGCTTATTGGGCTGGCAAGGGTTGGTCAGGTCGGTAGATTCGATGCACGGGAGAACCGCGTTTTTCCTTACCCAAAGTTTTTGTTAATTCCCAACCTGTGAATTGAAGGACTTTTTCGCCTGGGCTTTCTAAGATAATTCGGCCATTACGAGTGAGAAAATTTTCCTGCCTAATAAGATCAAAAATTTGGGGGCAGAGCCGATCAATCTCCATGTAGGGAGGATCAATAAAAATGATATCGTAGGGTCGGTCGGGTTTACTCTTAAGGAAGTCCATGACATTACGGTTTACTAGTCTCCCCGCGGGGCCCTCCAATTTTGCACTTTTGAGAACGGCTGCAAGGTTTACCTTTAAGTCTGCAAAGACTTTGCGGTGGTTCTCAACTAAAGTGATTTCAGCCGCTCCCCTGCTGAGAGCTTCTAGACCATAGGCACCAGAACCGGCAAATAGATCAAGAGCACGGATTTGTGGAAGAATGCTTGAAATCGATGAGAATAGTCGTTCACGGGTCGTCTCGATCGCCGGACGTACTCCATTTTTCGAATTTACTCGCAAGGGAATACCCCGGGCTTTTCCTCCGCTTATGCGCATAATGTATTTTTTCTTTTTACAAACATAAATTCATCCCTTGCATGGTGTTGAGTTGCCAAGCAAGCAGTATTTTTTCTACCTTTGATTGATATGGCGAGGTATATCCGGGCATTTATTGAAGATTCTCCAGAAAATGAAGGGGATGAAGTATTGTTGGCTAAAGATGAAGGAAGTCACCTCAGCCGAGTTTTGCGCATTCAACAGGGAGATGCTGTGGAATTACTTGACGGTAAAGGGGGGCGTTTCGCTTCCAAGTGCTTGGAAGTAGATCGGAATCAAGTCAGAGTAGGTATTTCTAAAATTGAGAAGGTTGCTCCATGCAAGACCCAAACCCGAATGGCCATAGCTTTGGGTAAGGGAAACAAGTGGGAAGAAATCATCCGTCCATTAACGGAATTGGGTATCAATCGATTGACTCCTTTAAAGACAGAAAGAACAGAGGGAGCTTTTTCAGGAGTAAAATTAAAAGACAAGAAAGAACGATGGATAAAGATTGCCCGCGAAGCATCCAAGCAAAGCGGAAATGCCTGGCTTCCTGTATTTGATAGCCCGATTGATTTTCAGGAACTTATCAAATCCCCGGAAGCAGGTGAAGAAAGATGGATGGCCAGTTTAACCTCGGGCATGCGAACAGAAAGCATGGGGAAAGAAGCGAATTTACTTTCCATCTTTATTGGACCAGAGGGTGGATGGAGCGAACGGGAGGAAGCTCAAGCTAAGGAGGTGGGACTTTCTTTCTTATCCCTTGGACCTTACACCCTTAGGCTGGAGACAGCTACTGTTAGTGCATTGGCGGTTGCACGACAGTTATTGCTTTGCTAGGTAGTTGGTTATGCCGGCGGAATTTACGGGTGAGCAAAAGCTCAGGATTGTACTGGAATCGATCATTCGTGGGGTTCCCAGAGATGATCAGTGCAAAAAATACGGCATTACTCCGGAGCAATTCCAAACCTGGCATGATCATTTGATCAAAAACGGGGGGAGTATTTACGAGCAAACAGGGTCTAATGCAGGACGGGGTTTCAATCATACTAAAAAAATCCGCACTCGAAAAATAAAATATGTGCCTTGGTATATCAAATTTCTTTTAATTCTTAGTATTTTCTCGAACCTAGCTGCCGGAATCGTTTGGGCAGTTTGGAACTGGTCTGTTCAACCCGTTGAACCTGGATTGATTGTAGATGCAGAACCATCTGTATCCCAGATAGAAATTGCAGATGATAATACTTCATTGGTGAAAGATATAACCACACAACCACCCGAGTTGGATGATTTAATCGAACAGGTCGATCAATTTGGTAAGTTATCCGATGATGGAACTGTACGAGGAATGAAAGCACCTCTCTCCGGTAACAGCCCCAGACCCAATCTTGAGGAAATGCTAGCACCAGCTCTAAAACTTCCTGAGCCACCATCGAGCTTGGAGTTGGGGAATCGAGTAGATTTCATTGACCAAACCTATGAAGCCAAACATGTGGTCTACCTAATTGATGCAGGGTCTTATCAGTTAAAAGGTCCTAATGCTGTGGAACGCTTTGAGTCTATGAAACTTTCCGTCTTGGAATCCTTGACCAAGCTCTCTGCAAATTCCTATTTCAACCTGGTGCTTTGTTGGAACCTTCGAGAATCCCATGCCCTTGGCAAAACGATTCTACGGGCCAATGATGAAAACAAAAGGTATGCCACCGAATGGATTACCAGCCTTGGAACAACCCCTGATTTATTAAAGGAAGGAAGGAATCAATTTTATCCCAAGGAACTTCTTTACGCTCAAGTGCTCCCTGGAGTGGTTGGGCCTTGGTATGGACTTGCCACCGCCATGAGTTATGATCCTGATGTTGTTTTCTTTCTTGCTGGAAATATGCCTGATTTTTCACCCGATGAAGTTTCACGCAACGATTTCAACGGATTGGGAATTACTCGGGATACAAATTTATTGGCTAATCCACAATCTGCCGGAGTGGGGCAGGGGCTGAACTCCTTAATTCGCAAGACTGCAGGTTATTGGCTTGTTGCCCTACAAAGTGAGCGGAATTTGCCGGACAATGCCGAGGAAATAGAGGAGATTGCTTTAAAAAGGTTGGGCATTGATTCATCCCTGCCTGGTTTAAGTTTTCAAAAACATGCTATTCCCTGGGGAAAATCATTTGATAATTTTCTCGCGGGTTTGGAACTTGGAATATCCAAAATTCCACAGGTATATGTTTTTCAGACTTTGCAGGAACATACAAGATGGCCAACATCTTTGCAGAAATCGATGGCTGAGTTTTGCGAAAGTACTCGCGGGAACTTGAGTGTTTTTCCCTAGACCCTGATTTGCTTGCTATGTTGGCGAGTCTTTACCGTTTAACCTTCCTTTATCTTTGTTTTTCAACGGGAGTTTGGGCGAATTTTGTTCAGCCTAAAGTAGATGACCTCATAGTTGTTGAACCGGTATTTGCTTCTCCGGTGGTTGTGCCGGGTGGAGAGGTATGGGTTGGGTTCAATATTTCGCTGGAAACCGATTGGCATGTTTATTGGAAAAATTCAGGCGAATCCGGTTACCCCACAACTATTCAATGGTCGTTACCAGAAGGATGGATGATCGGTGAACTCGAATTCCCCTCTCCATATTTGTATGAATATGAAGGGATGACTGGTTATGCCTTGGAGAATAATTTTACTGTGCTTGCCCGTTTAAAAGTTCCAGTCTCATCAAGTGATTCCATCGGGAAGAAGGTTGAATTAAGCGGAACCTTCAACGCCCTTGTCTGTAATGAAGCATCCTGCCTGCCCTATGAATACTCCTTTTCCATGGATCTTACATTGGGCAATGATCCGGTATTTGATGCCAAAACTCGAGAATGGCTAGATAAGGCGAGGGCAAAGCTGCCCATTCCTATGCCAACTAGTTCGATTGGAAGTGCTTCCTTTTCAGGATCCTCCGGGAAATTGTCGATTCATGGTCCCAAAATACAAAACCTAAATAGTAATGATTTTATCTTCTTTCCAGAAGAACCTTCTATATCTGTAGGCCTTTCTTCTCTTTCATCCTCGAGTAAAAATCGTTCAATTGGCATGGACTGGAGAGTAGCCGAAGGTTATGAGAAACCACCTCAAAATTTAACTGGATTATTGTTTCATCCTAGCCTTTCCAATGCGTGGGAAATCTCCTTTCCCATTGAAGGTATAGGCTTTTCTTCCCCCTCCCATAACTATTCTGAGGGAACGGAATATATCGCTGATGAATTTGTTCTACTTCGCCTTCTCCTCGCGGTCGTTTTCATCAGTATGGCTGCCTGGGCATATGGTCGCTCTCGGCAACCATCAGCACTGGTCGGCAACTGGTATGCATTTGCTATTCTCAGCTTAGTGTATGGCTTGTGGTTGGGCTACCCTGGTCGAGTACCTTCTTCCACTTTAGGTACCCTACATTGGGAAGTCTGGAGCCAGGAATTGCAGGACCAATTACTTGCAGATGGCAACGCGGTTTATGTCGATTATACAGCTAAGTGGTGCCTCTCTTGTCAGGTAAATAAACGCGTTTATGGAGATCAGGAAGTAATCGATTCGATTGCTGCAGGTAATGTGAAATTATTACGGGCAGATTGGACGAAAAAAAGTGCCCAAATTCTTAAATCTCTACAATCTTATGGTAGAGAAGGAGTACCCTTGAATGTGTTTTATCCCAGTTCTTATAATGGAGTTTCTTCAAATCCCCTCATCCTTTCAGAAGTTCTATCGGCTGATCTCCTTAGTGAAACGATGCGTGAGGGGAAGGCAGTCGATAAAAAGAATAAAGAGTATAATTTTGCCGCTCTATTGGGGCTCGCTTGGTTGGGTGGATTAATTCTTAACCTTATGCCCTGTGTATTTCCTGTAATCGGCCTGAAAATTATGGGTTTTGTGAAGCAGGCTGGTGAAGAAAGTTCAAGTATCATTCGGCATGGTTGGGTTTTTACCCTCGGTGTGTTGCTGTCCTTCTGGTTGTTGGTTGGAGTTCTTTTAATCATGCGGGATGGTTTGGAGGAGCAACTCGGTTGGGGGTTTCAGCTACAGGAACCTGGATTTGTATTTATTCTTGCTCTGATTCTTTTGACCTTTGGTCTCAGTTTAAGTGGTGTATTTGAAATTGGAATGTCTGTGACTGGAATAGGCTCCGGTTTGTCACAAAGATCTGGTTTATCCGGCAGTTTCTTTTCTGGCGTCTTGGCTACGGTAGTGGCTACCCCCTGTATGGCTCCTTTCCTCGGAGTTGCCGTAGGAGCTGCTCTGACAATGCCAGCTTTTTACTCCTTTATTATATTCACCGCAGTAGGACTGGGGCTTTCCTCACCTTATCTTGGCCTTTCCTTTTTTCCTAAGTGGGTACAGAAACTGCCCAAACCTGGAGCGTGGATGGAATCTTTCAAGCAATTTATGGCATTTCCTATTTATGCCACTGTGGCTTGGTTGATTTGGACACTAGAGGGGTTGCTCTAAGCCAAAAAAAACACTTCCGGACAGATCGCCCGGAAGTGTTTTGCAACTAAATATTGCTAGTTAAAATTAGAGGGCAACTTCGCCCTGCTCGCCAGTACGAATACGCACGGCTTGCTCAATAGGGATAACAAAAATTTTACCATCGCCAATTTTCTCGGTTTTGGCGGCTTTTACGATGGTATCAATTACTTTGTCTGCGATATCGTCAGGAACGGCGACTTCGATGACTACCTTGGGGAGGAAATCAATGGTATACTCGCTACCACGGTAAATTTCTGTATGTCCTTTTTGTCGCCCGAAACCCTTGGCTTCAATCACAGTCATTCCTTCGATTCCGATTTCGGAAAGGGCTTCTTTTACATCTTCGAGTTTAAAAGGTTTGATAATGGATTTGATCAGTTTCATATTTGTATAAAAGTTAGATGACTATGAGGGTAGTTAAGATTAGCTAAGAGAATAACCATTCTCGCCATGAGACGCTTGGTCAAGCCCCTTTGTCTCATCTTCTTCGGATACCCGGATGCCAGAGGTAAGGGCTGAAATTACTTTTACGATGATATAAGTGGCTACAACAGAAAGAGCAATCGCAGCCAAACAACCTTGGGCTTGAACAATCAATTGATCGCTCCAGCTATCGGCATTTATTCCTAAGCCTCCTAGCTCGCCTTTCCAACCAAGGTAAGAGACCATTAAAGTTCCGAGTATTCCACCGACTCCGTGAACCGCAGCCACATCAAGAGAATCGTCAATGCCCAACTTTTCTTTGATAAAGCCACAAGCATAGTAACAGATAATTCCGGCTGATGCTCCAATGATGATTGCTCCGAGTGGCCCCACACTTCCAGAAGCTGGAGTAATGGTTGCAAGTCCAGCAACCATCCCGGTAACAATTCCTACCAGTCCTGGCTTTCCGGTGCTACGCCATTCCACAAGCATCCAAACCAAGCTTGCAGTGGCAGCTGAAAGATGTGTAACCAACATGGCCATTCCTGCACTGGTATCTGCAGCGGCAGCACTACCAGCATTAAACCCAAACCATCCAACCCAGAGCATAGCTGCACCTGTCATTACCATGCCAGGGTTATGCGGAGGTTTTAAAGATTTGGGGAAGCCTTGCCTGCGACCAAGCATAGCGGCCAAGGTCAGGGCAGATGCACCTGCGGTTGCGTGCACCACAATACCACCTGCAAAGTCAATTACTCCCTTTTCAGCAAGCCAGCCGCCACCCCATACCCAGTAGCATACAGGACAATAGACGACGATTAGCCATAAGGCACTAAAGAGAAGAACTGCAGAAAATTTAATCCGCTCGACAAAAGCACCGACAATAAGAGCGGGTGTGATGATCGCAAAAGTCATTTGGAACATGATCCAAACCGTTTCTGGATGATCCCCGTTGAGGGAATCAGCAGTCAGATGTTGCAAGAAGAAGGCTTCGGTTCCCCCGATCCATTCATTGCCACTGCCTGAAGTCAAAGAGAGGCTGTAGCCAACTGCAAACCAAACCATTGATGCAAGACAGGCGATGGCAAAGCAGTGCATTAATACGGAGAGTACATTTTTGGACTGAACCAAGCCGCCATAAAAAAGAGCCAGTCCGGGCAGGGTCATAAATAAAACAAGTGCAGTGGCAGTAAGCATCCATGCTGTGTTTCCACTGTCCAATGCTGCCTCTTCCTCAACCACCTGTGCGGGTGTTGTTTCGGATACCAAGATGGTTGCATCCGCTGAACCTATTTCGGTTGGTTGTCCATCTTGAGCAGACAAGAATGGCAAAAGACCCATGCTAAATAGAAAGATTATGTATTTGGAAATCATTATTTTATTTGTTCGTGATTACAGCGGTATAGTAAGAAGCATTTAATAAGAAAAATTTTCACATAATGAGCAAATATAATTTTTATATGAAAACTTTTCATATTTTTTCCCGCCAAAACACAAAAAAGCCCGGTTCACAAAGGAACCGGGCTAAGGTTAAAAAGAAACAATAAGGATAATTAATTCCTTATTGCCCGTAAGGATTCGAGAAATTAGAGAGCTTCGTCTCCTTTTTCTCCTGTTCGGATGCGTACGCATTCTTCCATGGGTAGAATGAAGATTTTACCATCTCCAATTTTCCCAGTTTGTGCGGCTCCTACGATCGCATCGACTACTTTATCTGTCAGGTCATCTGCCACTCCGATTTCGATTTTAACTTTCGGCAAAAAATCGACGGTGTATTCGCTACCTCGGTATATTTCAGTATGTCCCTTTTGTCGGCCAAATCCTTTGACCTCAGATACGGTCATGCCTTCAACTCCGATTTCGGACAAGGCATCCTTAACTTCTTCAAGCTTGAACGGCTTGATGACTGCTTTGATTAATTTCATGATAATTCTTTTGTTTTTGATTAATGAGTCTTAGGTAGAATCGACTTATTAGTTTGTGTAGGCTTCTTGACCATGCTCAGTAATGTCAAGCCCACGATCTTCTTCTTCCTCGCTAACACGGACTCCCATAATAGCTTTTAATACCGTAAATACGATATAAGCAAAGACAAAGGCAAATATGCTCACCAACAAGGCACCCTTGAGTTGTACCATGAAGTCAAACCCGTCCGCAAATATGGCAACAGCCAGTGTTCCCCAGATCCCACATACCCCGTGCACGGAGATTGCACCGACTGGATCGTCAATTTTGGATTTGTCAAAAAAGGTGATCGCAAAGACAACAATGATTCCAGCAATTAAACCTATCAGTATGGCACTGCCTACAGAAACAACATCTGCATTGGCTGTTATTCCTACTAGGCCGGCCAAAATGCCGTTAAGGGCCATGGACAGATCAGGCTTTTTCAGGGCGAACCAAGAAGTAAACATTGCACCAAGCGCACCTGCACATGCAGCCAGGGTGGTGGTGGTAAATACCAATCCCAACGCACCTGGTTCTGCAGACAACACTGAACCACCATTGAATCCGTACCAGCCAAACATCAGTAGAAATACTCCAATAGCCGCAAGCGGGAAGTTGTGTGCAGGTATGGGCTTGATGCCATTTTCAGTATATTTTCCACGACGAGGTCCAAGAACCATCACACAGGCCAGGGCACCAAAACCACCAAAAGCGTGGACGACCGTTGAACCAGCAAAATCTTTGAATCCAATATCAGCCAAGACTCCACCGCCCCAGTGCCAAGAACCTGCAACAGGATAAGCAACACCTACGAAAAGAACTGCAAAGATCATAAAAGCAGAAAGCTTTACCCGTTCGGCAACTGCACCAGAAACGATAGTTGCTCCGGTCGCAGCAAACATAGCTTGGAAGATAAAATCACCAAACCCTGTCATGGCTAAACCGAGGCCACCATATCCCCATGTAGATCCACCGTCGGCGTTGAGGTCGCCAATCATTCCGCCCCAGCTAAACCAACCATTGAAATCTCCTGGGTAATGGGTATTGAATCCGAAAAAGGCATAGGTCAGAACGCCAATTGAGATTATAAACACATTTTTAAACAGGATATTTACAGTGTTCTTTTTTTGACAAAGGCCAGACTCCAAAGTGGCAAAACCCAAGTGCATTAAAAACACAAGAGCTGCCGCAATTACAGTCCATAACATGGAGGTCGTGAAAAAGTCATAGGCAGGTGCATATTCACCCTGTGCCTCCAACAGTTCCAGGTAGTCGTCGACTGGACCGGCTTCTTCCTCAGCGGCTGGCGTTTCTTCGTGATCATCCGCATGGGCGGGCACGGCGTTTGAGAATGCAAGTATGATCGCCAAAAGAAGAAACTTCCAGGGAGATGTACCTATACATAATAACTGTAGGGATTTAGATTTCATTTTATTAATTATTGATATTCAGTGATTAGTGACACTTTTGTTAGTTAGTGAGAGCAATATTGCAGATGGCGTGCCAAAATTGACTAACCCCTGAATGTGGTCGAAAATTTTACTACCGAACCCATCCAAATGTTTAGTTTGTGATCAACTAAATTTGAATATTTGTTGATCCCCTGTAGTAGGTCATTCCATTGGCTTGCCCCAAGCTCTTCAAAGTGTTTGGATGGTTCAGGTAATGCAACACGACGGCACCATGGATTTTCCCCTCGGACAATCAGCAACTAAAGGGGGGGCAATTAGACCCCTGGCGGAACGCATGCGTCCGCATTCACTAAATGAAGTAATTGGACAGGATCATTTGTTGGGTAATGGATGCCTGCTTCCCAAATTGATTCGTGAAAACCGGGTAGGGAATTTGATCTTTGCCGGTCCGCCAGGTACAGGCAAAACTAGTTTGGCCACTGTGATTGCAATGGAAGGATCGTGTAAACTGCTCAAAGTAAATGCAGTTACCTCCAATGTTGCAGAATTACGCGAGACCTTGAAGCTTGCAAAGTATCACGGTGCTGAAACCTGCTACCTTTTCGTGGATGAGATTCATCGATTCAATAAATCCCAACAAGATCTGCTGTTACCTGATATCGAATCCGGGGAGGTTCGGCTAATTGGTGCGACGACTCACAATCCAAGATACTATGTGATCGATCCCTTGCTCAGTCGATCGCACTTGTTTTCTCTTAAGTCTCTGGATGAGGAAATCATCGAACAGGCTCTTCATTTCTGCCTTACGGATAGGGCGCGTGGCTTAGGCGATCGTCAATGTTCTGCTGAAGAGGGAACCCTTGCCAGTTTGGCTCTCTTTGCCGGAGGGGACATGAGGCGGGCATATAATTTATTGGAAACCATCGTGGAGGGGTTACCGGAAGGAGCAACGATTGGAGAGGAACAAATTGCTCTCTTTGCAGGTGAACGCGGGGTTCGTTATGATCGCGATGAGGATGAGCATTACGACACTGCATCCGCTTTGATTAAGAGCATGAGAGGAAACGACCCTGATGCCGCTATTTATTGGCTAGCCAAAATGTTGGCGGGCGGAGAGGACCCACGATTCATTGCCCGTAGACTAGTCATATTTGCCTCGGAGGATGTGGGCTTGGCCGATTCTCGTGCCTTGTTGATGGCCGATGCAGCCTTTCGGGCGTGCGAAACCATTGGTTTGCCTGAGTGCGAACTTAACCTCGCCCATGCTACCCTCTTTCTTGCCACATGCCCAAAGAGCAACAGCGTCACCCTTGCCATTGGGGAAGCCAAGCGTGCCCTGCGGGAACGACCCGCCCAGTCCGTACCCTCCTCGGTCCGCGACCGCCATGGCCGGAATCGTGAGGACCGTGAAGAAGGGGAGGAGGGTTACTTAAACAGCCATGAATTCCCCGAGAATATATCCGGTCAGGAATACCTCGAAAAACCTCTCACCCTTTACCGCCCGAAAACTTCAGGTGCCGAGTCTGCTATTTCTGAACGGTTAGATAAATGGAAATCCCTCCGCCGCTCGGCCCAAAAATCTTCCCCGCTGTAAAGCGATACTGGTACCGGGGTCCTTACTTTTTATCGGTGGTCTTGCCTTTCCAATTTGAGCTTTTCTTAGCTGCCTGCCGGCCTTCGTCGGGGTTGCCGGCATCACCACCCATCGCGATCATTTCAGGATAGGTATCGTCCCACCATTTACTGTAGGCATTATCAAGGCTGATAACCAGCCCTGGTTTCTTGTCTGCCAGGTCATTTTTGCACCCTGGGTCTTTTTTTACATCAAATAACACCCACTTGTTCTTTGGGCTCAGTCCCCAGTGGTACTGGGCGGTACCGTAAGCGTAAGTATGTACTGTACGACCTTTCTCGATTGCCTGAAGGGCCATGCACTGGCTCATGTACTTCAGGCAGTCCTGATTTCCACAGTGGTGACTGCGTAGCATAAGGAAATTACCTTGGCGTACCCCTGCCATCGCATACTTGTGGTGCTCAGCAAATCCACTTGGCCAACGGGCAACATGGTGGAAAAGAATCCTGTCTTTTTGCCAGTCCTTTACTTGTCCCTTGCTATCAAGAAGGGGAAGGAGGTTATTTCCTTCCAGCTTGGGTTTTAAGTTTGCAGGGATCTTAGTGCCTGTCAGTTCACAGATCGTGGGGAAAACATCAAGATGGGCGGTGAGATTGCCCATAATTCTTGGTTTCCATTTGCCTGGCCATCTCCAAAAGGAAAAGGCACGGGTGCCCCCTTCCCATGCTGAACATTTGGACCCGCGCATATTAGCGTTGTACACATCTAAACCCTCGGTCACGCCGTTGTCATTGACCATGATCACGATGGTGTTCTTCTCCCGTCCGGTATCCTTGAGGAATTTCATAAGTCGGCCGAGGTTGTAATCAATATTTTCCACCATTGCTAAATAGGTGGCATGAGTATCATTCAGTCCGGCATCACGGAATGGTTTAATGAATTTTTCCGGAGCAGCCAAAGGGGTGTGGGGAGAGTAAGTGCAGAGGTAGCAAAAGAAAGGATCATCGCCTGCTTCCTCTATAAAGGCCATGGATTCATCAAAAAAAACATCCTCACGGTATCCTTTGGATTCCATTCTCTTTCGGTTGCGGACGAAAACGGCGTCGAAATGAGCGTTTGGTCCGGCCTGGTTGGTGGAGCACCAGTCAAATCCCTGACCGCTGGGGCCAGGTGAATTCCCAAGGTGCCACTTACCCACAAATCCGGTGCGGTATCCATTCTTCTTTAGCAGCTCAGGAAAGCAGACTACTTTCTCGTCCAGTTGCTGGCGCGGTGGAATGGTGTGGGTTACCCCGGTGCGGAACTCATGCATTCCACTAAGCAGGGCAGCCCGTGTGGGCGAGCAGGAAGGACTGACATAAAAATTATCAAAGCTCACACTTTCCTCTCGCAACTTATTGGTGTGCGGAGTCTTTAAATACGGATGCCCATGGGCATTTACATCTCCATACCCCTGGTCGTCAGTCAGGATGAAAATAATATTCGGACGCTTGGCGATTCCTAGGAAAGGAAGAAGGAAGAGTAGGACAAGAATGGGCTTTTGCATCGAGGATAAGTAAACCTTTTTTGGGACACGCAAATCAATCAAATAAATCGAGATTAAAATTTTCTCTCGTTGACCCATCTGACAAAATTTTGACGATGTGTGGATTGAAAGATTTATCCATTAGCCAACTGCTTGTGCTAGCATCCCGTTTTCAACTGGATGGAACTGCCACATCTGCCGAACCCTTTGGGAACGGAAATGTAAACGATACCTTCTTATTGATTACTGACTGTGGGCACTCCTACACCCTCCAGCGGATCAATCACGATGTGTTCAAGGATCCCGTCTCCCTGATGGATAATTTTGCCCGGGTCACCCGGCACCTTTCCCAAAAAAACACCGATGGGCAGACCACTCTTAACACTCTTGTTCTTGTGCCCGCATTGGACGGTTCAAGTTACATAATCGGGGAAGAGGGAAATTACTGGCGGGTCACCGAATATGTGCCTAACGGTCTGTCCCTCGAAGTCCCTCAGTCCCGCGAACATGCCTATGAGGCTGCCCGTGCCTTTGGCGATTTCCAGTATCAATTACGAGACATCCCGGGCGATCCGCTCATCGAGACTATTCCCGACTTTCATAACACCGAATCCCGCTACCATGCTTTTCTTCGGGCAGTGGAAGCGGATCTCTGCCAGCGTGCCTCCGAGGTGGCCGACCTCATTTCTTTTGCCAAGGAAAATGAACACCTTGCCACCCTCATCCGTTATGCCAATTTTCCCACCCGTACGGTGCACAACGATACCAAGCTCAACAATGTGCTATTGCATGAGACCACCGGTGTGGGTCTCTGCGTGGTCGATCTCGATACTGTGAT
>NZ_CAXLML010000003.1:0-2702 GCF_964187505.1 Candidatus Chordibacter forsetii | reverse complement strand
GATGCCCGTACTCCAGGTACATTTGCGGCAAATTGTTTACTTGCAAGAAGGTTGGCCGAGAAAGATGTCCGATTTATCCAACTTTACCATCAAGGATGGGATCAACATGGCGGCTTGCCCAAGGCGATCAAAAAGCAGTGCAAAGAAACAGATCGTGCATCCTATGCACTGGTTGCCGATCTCAAGCAGCGTGGAATGCTCGATGACACACTTGTCATTTGGGGAGGTGAGTTTGGCAGGACTAATTATTGCCAAGGAAAATTCAATAAGGATAATTTTGGCAGAGATCATCATCCGCGGAACTATTCAACTTGGTTTGCCGGGGGAGGAATAAAACCAGGTATAACTTATGGGCAATCGGACGAATACTCATACAATGTGGAAGATGGCGGGATCCATGTGCATGATTTTCACGCCACTATACTCCACTTACTTGGCATCGATCACGAGCGTCTGACTTTTAAGTATCAAGGTAGGCATTTTCGCTTAACCGATGTACATGGACATGTAGTCAAACCCATTCTCTCCTAATTTATTTTAATTATTCTCTGGGTTTTCGTTCTTCCCTAGGTGCTAGTCGAGGTTAAGATAATACCTTTATCGACTGAATGTGTAAACCCGCCCAATTCGTTTTTCTTTTTCTTATCGCTCAAACCCTTCTTCTTTCCAGCCAAGGTTGGGAGCAATGGAGAGGGCCGAACGGAAATGGCCATGCACCCGCAGGAGAATATCCCCTCGAATGGTCAGAAAATAAAAACCTCTCGTGGAAAACCCTTCTACCCGGAAGAGGACATTCCTCCCCAGTATATCAAGATTCAACCGCATGGATTACCACAGCCCTTGAAACCGTGGCTTCGCAGGAGGAGCGGGAGAGAAGAGCAAATGAAAGTTCCTTTCCGGGGGCTATGGGATTACATTATCTGTCAAAAGTAGAATTTATCGCCCTGCAGGTTGATCTAAAGACAGGGAAGATCATTCGACAGATCAAAGTTTTCGAAAAGAAAGCACCCCAGGCAATTCATCGCTTAAATAGTTACGCCTCCCCCTCTCCCATTCTAAAAAATGGAAAGTTATTCATACACTTTGGTGCTTTTGGAAATGCCTGCCTAAATAGTAAAACCGGACAAATTATTTGGAAAAACCAAGAGCCCGATCTTTGGATTCATCATGAAAATGGACCAGGCAGCACCCCAGTACTTTGGAATAAATTGATGATTTTTCATCTTGATGGAACTGATAAACAGAGCGTAGTTGCCCTCTTTCAAGAAACTGGGAAAATCGCTTGGCATCGTAAGCGAAGTGGAAAATTAAGAGAAAATCCACAAACAAAAAAGGCCTACGCCACTCCCCTAATCGTACATGGTTCGAATGGTCCTGTATTAATCTCCACGGGTGCAGACTGGGTGTACGGTTATCACCCGGAAACCGGTAAGGAGCTTTGGAAAATAAACTATGGAATCCTTGGCTTTTCAAATGTGAGTAAACCCTTGAGGTTTGAAAATCTATTTATTGTTTCCACAGGCTTTATGAAAGGAGAAATTCATGCTTATCAAATGCACGGCAACCACCCTCCAAGCCTGGCATGGAAAATGACCAAGGGGGCACCAAAAAAACCATCCCCGATAATCGTTGATGGGTCGCTTTATGTGATAAACGACGGTGGGATTTTAACCTGTTTAAACGCAAGAGATGGTGAAGTACTATGGCGCTCAAGATTAGAAGGAGAATACAGTTCATCCCCCACTTTTGCAGATGGGAAAATCTATATTTCTAATCATTCTGGAAAAACCACTGTTATCCAGCCAGGTACCTCTATGAAAATTCTTGCTGAAAACCACTTGGACGATGGCCACATGGCTTCTTTCGTACCCCTGAGAGGTAGCTTTCTTGTTCGAACCGAAAAAGCCCTCTATCGAATTGCAACGGGACTCCCCTGAAAGCTTGAATTACTTTGCTGGTTCAGCACGCAAGGAAGAAAAAACTGGGCCGGATGGGTTTTCAGGCAGGGACTTGGTCCAATCTTTAATCATACCAATGAGGTTCTGAGTGACTTCATTATTCAATTTGGATAAATCTTTAGATTCGAGTGGATCGGCAACCAGATCAAATAGTTCAAAGGTTGTGAACTTTCGGTTACTCACTAATTTCCATTGTTGGTGAACAATGGCATATCCATGTGACATTCTCCAAAACAAAGGCTTTTCTCGTGTACCTTTTTCCTTTCCCATCAGGGCAGAAACCTGACTCACCCCGTCTGGTCGGTAGTCAACAGGCAGGGTTAATCCGCCCAGTTCGCAAAAGGTTGGAAGTAAATCCACTGCGGAAAGAAAGTTTGATTTATCCACCTTGCCAGCAGGAATTTTACCCGGCCAACGGGCAATAAAAGGTACTCCAATCCCTCCTTCCATAAGAGAACCTTTGTATTTCCTTCGGCCTCCGGTTATCCCCTTGGCTGCACCAATACCGTATCCAAGACCTGTTGCCGAGTCATATGTGAGTGCCAAGGGAGCTGCAGCAACCGAACGTGCTGGCCCATTATCAGAAGAGAAAATAACCAAGGTATTATCAGCCAACCCAATACGGTCTAAGGCATTGAGCAACTCACCAATCCGTAAGTCAGCATGGTAAAGAGTGGCCGCATAGATGGCATCTGGCTCATCCAAATCAGAAAATTTATTGAGTAACTTAGGATCGACATGAAA
>NZ_CAXLML010000002.1:0-2587 GCF_964187505.1 Candidatus Chordibacter forsetii | reverse complement strand
TGACCAATTGGTTTTTAATATCGTATCCCAACCAACCAACGGAACCTTAGTCGGAGAAGGACCAAGATACACCTACACTCCTACCACAGACTTTAATGGCGAGGACTCCTTTCAAGTCAGAGCAAGTGATGGATCCTTAAATAGTGAAACTGCTTTAATAAGCTTGGTTGTGGAATCTCAAAACGACTCTCCTTCCTTTGAATACAACCTAGCAGCACTAAGCGGTGGAGTTCGTGAAACACCGTTTAGGATAAAACTCATAACCAAGGATGCGGACGAAGATACAGTTGCCATATCCTTAAGTAGTAGCCCAGAAAACGGAGACTGCTACCTTGAGGAAGATGAATTAGTCTTTTTACCAACTCCAGGTTTTACAGGTATTGAAAATATAAAACTAGAGTTAAACGATGGTAAGGTATCGGTTGAAGAACAATTGTCGGTCACAATAAATTCCCACGAGAATCCTTACAAAATATCCTTCGATGACCAAACGGATCCATCCCTTATCAATATGCTCTACCAAGCAAACGAGATTCTTTTACAAAACAAGAAACCCGTCTTCCAGCTGGAAAAAGCCGTCAATGATCAAACTATCTCAGCCAACTTGGCAGTAGAAGATGATGTTAATGCTCAAGACTTGTATGATTGGCTTCTCAATGTGGAAGACCTTCAAGGCTCGTCCTTTGCTTTCCACCCGGAAGAAATTGAAAATCGTTTGCACTGGAAAGTTTCCTCCTTTTTGGATCCAGCATCTAGTGTAGATACAGATGACAATACTAATGGCAATGATTCAGGTAATGAAGTTACCCAAGGGGATGAATCTGACAGTTCCCAGGAAGAAGAATTAAGTGAGGACCAGGAAAATACCGAACCCAATGAAGAAAATGGGGGTAAAAACTCAGAAGAAGTAGCCGATGAACCCTCGGTTGAACAACTACCCTTAATAGAAATTCTCGGATCAGATTGGTTTAAGGCACAAGGAATTGGTATATTTTATGATGCCGGAAACGGCTGGATTTATCATCCAGAAATGGGTTGGTGCTTCCTTAAGATTTGCACCGATAATAATTCGTTCTGGGTATTTCATGAGTCTATCGGCTGGTTTTGGATGAGCCAAGAGCTCCCCAACATGCTTTATCTCTCTAGTGAGTCTGTAAATGGCTGGTTTTATTTCCCCAATGAAACCTTGGCAGAAAGTACATTTATCTACGGATATGAGAATCAATCTTGGTACAAATGGAATGACTAAGGAACACTCTTGAAATAACCAAATATAAAAAGAATGAATTCAAATTACATATTCATTGAATGTTATATTCGAAAGAATAAATGCACCACTTTGCCCCAAGAGAAAATCTATAATCTTATAAACTCTTACTTCAACAGCACTGATATGGTTGCTTACTAAAAAGAAAAAACAACCTTAATTGCACTTATTACCCGAATGACTATTTTGATCCGAATTATGTTTCTATCCCTATGCTTTGGGTATGTTTCATGTAGTTTGATTCAATCTCGTCACCACATCGTACTTGATCACAACATAACCATTAAAATCGAGCAAGAGGTAGAGGAATTTATCAATAATTTGTATCATGAGGAGCCTAAAGAACAGGTAAGATAATGTAATAAAATCAACAAGCCCCCATAGTTTCATTTGGGGGCTTGTTTGTTATTATTAAAATATTACTCGCTCGAATCAGTAATCTGCTGTGGAGTATGAGATGTGGAATATGAACTGTCTGATTTTGGTAAACGCTTTGCTGGCAAGATAGGAATTGCTGAGTTAATGGACGACTTAGGGTCCGCACTTTCCGCAGATCCCGCCCCCCTTATGCTCGGGGGAGGAAACCCCGCCCATGTTCCCGAGATACAGGAAATTGTCCGCCAACGCATGGTGGGAATTCTTGATCAACCGGGCGAATTTGAAAGATTGATCGGAAACTATGATACTCCTCAGGGATCCGCACCTTTTCTTGATGCCTTAACCAATTTGTTTAACCGGGAGTATGGTTGGGGAATTAGTCCGGAAAACATTGCTCTGACCAATGGCAGCCAGAACGCTTTTCTTTCTTTGTTTAATTTGTTTGCCGGCCGATTTGAAGGTTCACAAAGAAAACAAATTATGCTCCCCCTTACTCCAGAATATATTGGATACACCGAAGTCGGGATGGAGACGGACTTCTTTCAATCCCGCAAGCCCCACATCGAACACTTTGATAATTCCTTTTTCAAATACAGGATCGACTTTGATACTTTATCCATTGGAAAGGAAGTGGGAGCTCTTTGCCTATCCCGGCCCACCAACCCCACAGGAAATGTAGTTACCGACGAAGAGGTGGAAAGGCTTAGGACACTCACTCGTAGTGCAGGAGTCCCGCTCATCCTCGATAATGCATACGGAGCCCCTTTCCCCAATATCATTCAGGCCGAGATTACTCCGGTTTGGGATGAAAATATCGTCCTGTGCCTGAGCCTATCCAAATTTGGACTACCCACTTTGCGCACCGGAATCGTCATCGCCCGTAAGGAAATCATCCGTTTGGTCTCACGAATGACATCAGTCTTCAGTTTAGCTCCGGGTAGC
>NZ_CAXLML010000001.1:0-21352 GCF_964187505.1 Candidatus Chordibacter forsetii | reverse complement strand
CATGGAGGAGAGTCAAATAGGGCAAACTATGATTGTTCCTTACCAGCACGATCCAACTGTGTCTACATTGGAGTGGAACTTTGACTGGAATGTCTCGTATAAGAATTTTAAGGATGACCTATCTTCACACACTTCAATGGCATTGGATGATGGCAGTCTAATCGATGTGGTTGAAGTTGATTTGAAAGTAATCGCTGTTACCAAAGAAAATGCAACCAGTGGAACCCAAGGTAGGGTAATCACTTCAAAAATTAAATCCGCCTATGTTCGTAAGCTTCATATTCTCAAACCTGTTAGTTCAAGTGCAATGATTTACAGGGAAATGACTGGAGAAAGTCCAACTGATGAAGTTGTCCGCGTTTTAAAAGCTTCCATACCTGAAAATGCAGATGAAAAAACAATGCTCGAGATTTTAGTCAATTATTCGATCGGGGAAGATCTTGTTCCTATGGCTGATTTGGCTGGAGCGTACGCTGTTTTATTTGGAGAAGCCCACTTCAATACAGAAGAATATTTCAAAGATTATGATGAGTGGGAGAATAACCTTCTTGGGTATATAAGATATCAACTTCAATCATTGAAATACATTAACAAGTATGGACTGATTTATTCTGATCGCCCACAATTTTTTGGGAACAGAGAGGGAGACTATTTTGCCAACCGTAAGGAATTTGTGAGTCGCCATTTTAAAAACAAGTTTGGAACTTTACCTTTTACTATGCAATACATGAAAGGTGCCCAATTATTATGGGATGCCAGGCAAGCTGATTTAAATGATAATTTAACTCCGGCAGTAGACTATATTTATAACCTTGTCCTTGAGCCGACCATATCTTTGGGAATAACAGGAGCTTTGAAGGAGCCTTATTTACCTTTTATGAAGTCGACACGTGCCGACTATGTTGATTCTGCAAGACAATATATGGCACTCAAATTACAGACTGAAGACGAATTACAATCAACAGAGTTAAGTGATAACTTGGATGCGGCCCTAGAAGCGGTTTTATCTGACCCAAGTTTTAAGGAGAACTTTAATCTTCTATGGGATGAATCTCCCAGTAGTAATGTATCAAGCAGTTGGAAAAATGAGGAATGGTTTGGCTGGTTTACCGATGAAACTTTTCCCTGGATTTATCATACTGATCTTGGGTGGCTCTATTCGACCAGCAATTCCCAGAATAGTATCTGGTTCTTTTCCGAACAATTTGGATGGTTTTGGACAAACAAAGATACCTTTAAAGACCATTCAAACTTAACAGAGAATCAAAGGTTTATATTTCGGGTACGCCCAGGAAACTATGGAGGATGGGAAGGCTCATGGTCCTTGGTTACCTTGCCATCTGCTGGTAGTGGATCATCTGCGATTCATCTTTATGATTATGGTTACAGTCCTCTCTAAGAAGGCATGCTTGGCTATTTAACGATTCAGTCTTAACTTGTATTAGTTAAAAGAGGTGGGGCATTCATTGGAAGTACTACACCTTATACACTCGCTGAATCCGAGTACCGGTGGAGTATTATCCGCTGTGCAGTTATTAAACGAAGCATTACTCAAGAGTGGAGTGGATTCTCGAATATCAGATGATCCCAATGCCAGTGTAAGAAACAATCGGGAGTGGGTTATAGCTCATGGACTTTGGCAATGGCCAGGCCAACGAGCCAGGGAGTTAGGAAATCCATACCTCGTCTATCCCCATGGTATGTTGGACCCTTGGTTTAAAAAATCCTATCCCATCAAACATTTAAAGAAACAATTCTATTGGTGGATAAGGCAGGGGGCCATCATTCGTAATGCCCAAGCCGTTTGTTTTACTACAGAGGAGGAACGTAGGTTGGCTCAATGTACTTTTTTTCCTTACCGTCGCAAAGAAGTGGTAACTGGCTTGGGGGTAAGCGACCCTCCACCCGGCGGAGACGAGCAAAGCACTGCATATTTTGGACAGTTTCCCAAGCTCAGAGATCGGAGAATCCTACTGTACCTTGGAAGGTTACATCCCAAAAAAGGCCTGGACGATTTAATCAGGGCCTGGAAAAAATTAAGCATCAAAGATTCTGACATTCTTGTACTGGCAGGGCCGATGGAAGAGAATAATCCATGGATTAATCATTTAAAAAAATTAGCTGGAACGGACCCGTCTATTTGTTGGACGGGTATGCTGGAGGGTCAATTAAAGTGGGGAGCCCTGAGGACAGCTGATGCGATGATCTTACCATCACATCAGGAAAATTACGGTATGGTGGTAGCGGAGGCATGCTCGGTTGGCTTACCGGTTTATTTGACCGACAAGGTAAACCTTTGGTCCGAAGTGATCGAAGCCGGAGCGGGTAAAGTTGAAACCGATAACCAAGAAGGTATTGAGAATTTGCTCAACCAATGGCTAATTGATAGCCGTCCGGAATTAAGCACTGCAGCCAAAAAATGTTTTGAAGACCGTTTGCATATTAAGCAGACGGTTAAGAGCTTGGTTGAGGTTATTTCTGAAAGCTCCCCATGAGAATCACGATTTTACAGGGAGCCTTTTTACCTGTTCCTGCGATTCGTGGAGGTGCGATCGAAAAAGCCTGGCAGGTCCTGGGAGAAGCCTTTGTAAAGGCCGGGCATGAGGTAACGCATATTTCAAGGTTGTGCGATGGATTACCGGAGCAGGAGTCTATTGAAGGAGTTCGCCACTTGCGTATACCTGGGGCGGATGCGACCAAATATTCATACCTACTAAAACTTCGTGAAATCTCTTATGTTCTTAGAGCACGAAGGATATTACCAGAAGCAGATATCCTCGTTACTCACGCATTTTGGGCCCCCCTGTTTTTTCCTGCTGAAAAATTTGGAAAGATTTATGTCCATGTAGGTCGCTACCCTAAAGGCCAGTTGCGTTTGTATAAAAAGGCCAGCTGCTTACAAACCCCCAGCGAGTTTGTTTCAGTAGCAGCTGCAAAGGAATTAAAGGATGGAAGCGAGCGTGTGCGCACTATTCCATACCCTCTCCCATTTTCCTTACCTGAAAGTGGTTTTCCTCGTTTAGAGGATCGGCCTAAAAGAGTCCTCTATGCTGGACGTATTCATCCTGAAAAGGGAGTACTCAACTTAGTAGGTGCATGGAAGAAGTTGCCCGAATCTTTTCGAAATGAATGGGGGTTGAGAATAATTGGCCCATGGAGACAAGACCAGGGTGGGGGGGGATCGTCGTTTTTTGAGCAACTTAAAAAAGAAGTTGATTCATCCATCGAGTTTCTGGAACCAATCTTTTCTGAAAAGGAACTAATGGAAGAATATAAAAAGGCTCGTATTTTTGTTTATCCATCGATTGCCAGCAAAGGAGAAACTTTTGGATTGGCAGTCTTGGAGGCTATGAGTTGTGGCTGCGTGCCTCTAGTTTCCTCTCTTCCATGCTTTGATGATTTTATTCGCCCGGGTGAAAATGGGTACAGGTTTGATGAACGATCAAACTTTCCCGAAGATACCCTTAAGAAATGCCTGCAATCTTTATTATCAGATTCATCAGATTCAGGTGTGGGGCAAAATGCATTTGAGACGGCAAAAGACTATAGGGTTGATGGGGTAGCCGCTCGATTTATTGCTGATTTTGAGGCATTGTTAGGAAGGAAAAACTCTTCCTGTCCACCAAAGAATATCCTTGGATCAGTAGGCTGATTTTTATATTATTCACCCTTATGAAAAGAAGCAAAGCCCTTGGTTTCTTGATCGTTTTCGTGTTTGGTTCAGCAGCCTTTGCCTGGCTGACCTCGAAGAATTCGACTTCGCCTGAAAAGACAACCCTTTCACATGCCGGCCTTATTCCCGATACTCTCCTGAACAGGGAAGGAATAGAGATATCGACAGAATCTTTACAGGGTAAATATGTCGGGCTTTATTTTTCCGCGAGCTGGTGTGGTCCCTGCCGTTCTTTTACCCCAGAGCTAATCCGTTTTCGGAACGAACATGCTGAACAGTTCGAAGTTGTTTTGGTAGGTGGAGATGGTACTGCTAAGGACCAGGCCAAGTATGTAAAAAAATACGATATGCCTTGGCTAGCGATGAGTAATCAATCGGATGAAGCGAAACAGGCAAATGAGAGCTTGGGTGTAAAATATATTCCATTCCTTGTCATCCTCGACCCATCTGGCAATGTTGTGAGTAAAGAGGGAGTGAAGGAAATACGGGCTTTAAAAAAAGAGGCAATGAATCTTTGGTCTAATGGATCCAAAGGAGCCTAAGTTTTTTTATCCAAAAAAACCTAAAGCCTTACAGGAATTCCGGCTTCTTTCATAACCTGTTTAGTTTCAGGTATGGTATATTCTCCAAAATGGAAAATGCTGGCCACTAATACTGCACTTGCTTTGCCTTTTAAAATTCCCTCCGCCATATGGGACGGGTTGCCCACTCCTCCAGATGCGATAACGGGAACTTCCACAGCCTCACTGACTGTGCGTGTAAGCTCGAGATCATATCCTGTCTTGGTTCCGTCGCAATCCATACTGGTGAGTAATATTTCGCCTGCTCCACGGCTAACCACTTCCTGCGCCCATTGGACAGCATCTAATTCGGTAGGTTTTCGTCCACCGTGGGTATAGACCAGCCAGCCATTGCCATCTTCCCTTCGCTTGGCATCGATGGCGACTACAATGCATTGGTTTCCAAAGTTATTGGTGGCGTCATCAATGAGAGAAGGATTGAGGATGGCTGCCGTATTCATACTTACCTTATCGGCACCTGCCATGAGCATAGATCGAATGTCGTTAAGTTTACGAATTCCTCCTCCCACGGTTACAGGCATGAAACAGGTGGCCACCGTACGTTCGACAACATCTCGCATGGTTTCCCGCTCATCGCTGGAGGCGGTAATATCTAGAAAGACAAGTTCATCTGCTCCCTGCTGCTCGTAAGCCTGTGCTACTTGCACGGGATCTCCGGCATCACGCAATTCTTTAAAGCGTACTCCTTTAACCACTCGGCCTGCATCTACATCAAGGCAGGGAATAATCCGGGCGGATAGCATGGTCGGGAGGAAAAATTAAGAAATCCGTCCAGGCAAAGCAAATGGACGGGTTGTGAATACCAGATTATTCGTCGGCAAAAACAACATCCGGCTCGTAGGAAAGAATGAGTTTGTATTGCTGACCCGGGCGCATAACCAATGGATGGTCACGGGCGAGGAATTGTACATAGTGAACATTCCCTGAATATCCTCGGTAGTCTGGATTATCAGACACAGTTTCAAAAGCGGACCAACTTGCCTGAAAGTCATCCACTTCCACTTTTGCGCGTAATCCTTCAGGACCTTGGCGCAAAGTAGTGCCCAATCGATGCGAGGAGTGGGGCGAGCCAATAACCAGGGCAAGACGCATCCGGTCCATAGAGATAGGGTTCTTAACCTGGAATACAAATTCGGAAGATACCTTACCGTTTCCAAAGGTCCATTGAACCTGACAACTTCCAATACCATTTGCAAAGGATCCGTCTGTCCGTACAAATTCTGGTTGGTTGAATCTTAGGTAAAGTGCTTTTTTTAATCCAATACCAGTAACACAATTTTTCCCATAGAAGGAGGGAATGATCACATCTTTACCAAAGGTAAGTTCGGGGATCATTACCGGAAGGTATTTGTTTACTGTCCAATCAAAGATTCCGGGGCAATGGGGAAAAGCAAGGTTGTCTGATGTCGTTTTTTGTCCTGGGCCAATCAAAGGCATTTGATACTGAATACCTATGTTCTCATCACGGTATAGAAATAATCCATGCTCTTTCCTGTGCGATTTATCAAAGGGTACAAAACGACCACCAGTTGAGGAACGCTGAGGTGCAGGCACCGCCATGGAACCACCAATCACTTTAGCCAATCGTGACCATTGACAAAGGTAGCGGGCAGCATCGAAATTAGCCATCCGAGTGGTATGGTTGGGTACCGTATTTCGTTCCTCATCTCGAATCACAAGTTCTCCTTTTTCCTGATCAAGGTAGGTTACAAAGAAATATTGGAACAACCTGCGCAGTGTATTTAAGTAAAGAGCGTGTTTTTCTGGGGGTATCCAGTTGTCGCGCATGGCCTGAAGAATCAAACTAATACAATGCAACTGTCCGTAAGCACCCACGGAACGTCCATAGTTCCAGCCAAGGCCATCCTGTCTGGTCATATCGGGCAGGAGTTTAAGGTATCTTTCGGCAAAGGTACGCAACTTAGGTAGTTTACGATCCTTTAAATGTACATTGGCGTGGAGCTGTAGTGCCTGACGAATGAAGATGAATGAGAGCAGACCGTAGAGGTTGTAAACTCCGTGGGTACCCTTGGGATCGTCATTACAAAATCCGCCAGTGCCATGAGATTCAATACGCTCAACAAAGCGATCAATCACTTTTCCGGTGTCGTCCTTTTTGGTCAGCCCGAAACTAAAACGAGCCACAGACTTAGCTATATTAAAGGCTTGAAAATGGTCTTCGTGATCACTGCGGGATAATAGGCACTCATCGAGTTGCTCTCGGGTAGGATCAGTCAGTCTTTCCCAAACTGGATTTCTTTCCTTGGATGCACCAAAAGACAATAAACCAAGGGCTGCGTAGGCAAGGCCGTTCTCGTGAGAATCTTCGTTGAATGCCTGTTGAGTTACGCAACGTGCGGAAAGATCAAAAAGATCATGCCCTTCGAGTTCGACTTCACCGGAGGCTCGAAAAAATTCTCCAATGGCAAGGGCGGCATGGCCAGGCTCGTCGGCGCGAGGTTGTTCACCGGGGGCAGGGCTTACGGTGCCGTCTGGATTAAGGTGCTTGAGGTTATTGCCGAGTAAGGACCTCGCCAGGTCCAGGCATTGATTAGAAAAATTCTGCATGAAAATACCGGTGCGTGGGTATGTGAATAAAAGGTTAGAAAATGCGGTTTTAACACTCGATTGTCAACGCGTTAAGCCGTCTTGATCAGGTCAAGGAAATCTTGGTTATTTTTCGTCTTGGTCATTCGCTCCAATAAGGTCTCCGTAGCATCGATGACCTTCATCGGAGACATGGCTCGTCGGAGGAAGGATGTTTTTTCCAAAACCTTGGGGTCGAGCAGGTCTTCTTCTTTGCGCGTACCCGATGATGCGAGGTTTAGAGCAGGCCAAAGCCGGAGTTCTGCAATTTTGCGGTCGAGTACGATTTCGCAGTTTCCAGTACCTTTAAATTCCTGAAAGATTAATTCGTCCATTTTGGAACCTGTCTCCACGAGGGCAGTGGCAATAATGGTAAGAGAACCTGCCTCTTCAGAATTTCGGGCGGAAGAAAAAATCTGCCTGGGTTTCTCTAGGGCTCGCACATCGAGACCGCCGGTCATGGTCCGGCCACTTTTCCCAGATGCTGCATTGTAAGCACGGGAAAGTCGGGTGATCGAGTCCATTAGCAAGACGACATCTTTTTTGTTTTCAACCAAACGCTTGGCACGCTCGATAGCCAATTCAGCCATGTTTAAATGACTTTTAACCTCTTCGTCATTAGAGGAGGCAAAGATTTCTGCGGGCACAGTCCTTTTGAAGTCAGTAACTTCTTCTGGGCGTTCGTCGACCAACAATACCATAAGGTGACAATCGGGATGATTTTCTTCAATTCCCTTGGCAATGTCGTGTAGAATTGTGGTCTTGCCCGCACGGGGTGGGGCAACGATCAAGCCGCGTTGCCCTTTTCCAATCGGGCAAAAAAGATCGATCATTCGAGTGGTCATCCGCCCATCCTTGCACTCGATGTTGAGTTTTTCCTTGGGTTGTATGGTGGTTAACTGGTCAAAGCGGAAAAGGGATTTCCTATCCTTAATCGAAAGTCCGTCTACTGTATGTATGAATCGGACTTTTGGACTTGGTCGGTTTGGGTTCTGGATAGCATCGGCTTGTATGAAAGAGCCTCTTTTAAGCTTGAAACGACGAATCAATTCTTTGGGCAAAAAGGGATCGTTTGGGGTGGTCTTGCCACCCCTTGCGGGATCAAGCAGGACACCAGATTTGTTTTCGATTATGTCCAACAGCCCTTCGACTTGAAGCGCATCGGACTCAGTACGTTCATTTTCGCTCATGCTGAGTGAGTTGGGTTTTATCAGTAAAGTAAATGACTGAAAAGAGAAGTGAGGTTGGGAACAAAATTTATTCTTCCCGGAACAGATCAACAACTGATCTGTTACCCAAATAAAACTGCGAAGTAGTATGCAAGTCAACCATGGAAAGTGGGAATAGGTTGGTTCTTTGGCTGATAATCGATATAGCATAATTGTCTGATGAAGAAATTTTATCTCACCACCGCGATCGATTATGCCAATGGTTCACCTCACTTGGGCCATGCTTATGAAAAGATACTTGCCGATGTTATTGCTCGGATAAAACGGTTACAGGGAACGGAGACTCGCTTTGTCACCGGACTGGACGAGCATGGGCAAAAAGTTCAGCAGGGTGCTGATGCTGAGGGGATTGAACCACAACAAAGATGTGACCGGATTGCTGAGGAGTTTAAAGAGATCCTATCCACCCTAAAAATCTCCAATGACGATTACATCCGTACGACCGAGGCGAGACATAAGAAAGTGGTCTGTGAACTTTTACAAAAGTTGTATGATGCCGGAGATATTTATCAGGACGAGTACGAAGGGTTTTATTCGACCCGTGCTGAACAATTTTTGCAGGAAAAAGATAAGGTAGATGGGGAATGGCCCGAGATTTTTGGAGAAGTCACCCGGATAACCGAGAAGAATTATTTTTTTAAACTAAGTAAATACCAAGGTTGGTTGGTGGAACACATACAAGGCTCTACAGATTTTATAAAACCTGACTTCCGAAAATCTCAGGTTCTGGAATTCCTTAAAGAGCCCCTGAATGACTTGTGTATTTCACGTCCGTCTGACCGTTTATCCTGGGGAATTCCGCTTCCTTTTGATTCTGGTTTTGTCACTTATGTATGGTTTGACGCCTTGGTAAATTATGTAACAGCTGCGGGATTTGGGACCGATGAATTTTCTGATTATTGGCCGGCGGACCTTCATGTCATTGGAAAAGATATTCTTGCTCCGCCCCATGCAGTTTACTGGCCCATCATGCTCCAGGCATGCAACCTTCCAATCCCTAAACAAATTCTAGCCCACGGTTGGTGGACGACATCTGGAGCCAAGATGTCTAAAAGTACGGGAGAAACAGTCAGCCCGTTGGCTTTGGCTGATCAATACGGAGCAGATGCATTTCGGTTTTTTGTAATGAGGGAAATGACTGTGGGCCAGGATGCGGAATTTTCTTTGGAGCGTTTTTCTTCCCGCTATAAAGGAGAGTTAGGAAATGACCTGGGTAATTTGGTAAGTCGTTTGTTGCACATGTGCCACCAATATTTTGATGGTATTGCCCCAGATCAGGAACTTCAGGAAGAATGGGAAGAGCGCTTGCAGGAACGCTGGCAGGAAACCTCAACCAAGGTTCTTCAATTGTTTGAAGGATTTCAATTTCACCAGGCTTTGGAAGAAACAATTGGGTTTGTTCGGGCAATCAACAAATATGCAGATGATCGGGCACCCTGGAAATTAGCAAAATCTGATGCCCCCGAAGATGTTCAGGCTTTACGGACCAGTCTTGGAACCATGCTCGAAGCATTAAGGCTGGCCAATGATCTTCTTGCTCCAGTCATGCCTGGTGTTCATGCCCGCATTTGCAAATGCTTGGGGCAAAACCCAGTGGAAAAATGGGAGGGGCGCCTTGATTGGGGAAGGCACTTAACAAATGTGAAACTGGGAGAAAAAATTATCCTTTTTCCAAGAGATTGAACCGCCCCAGCTTTGCCAAGGGGTAAAAACTTAGGAATCTTTCGTTTCCTCGCTGGGATCAAGCAGGCGGACTTCTGTTAGGCCGATTCGAGTCTCATCGGCTTCAAGAATGGTGACCTCCAAATTTTTGAGCCTTAAGGTTTCGTAAGCCTCTGGAATCTTTCCAAACTCTTGGGTAATAAGTCCTCCAAAGCTCGTTACCTCTTCCTCTTCATCATCAATATTCAAGGCCTCGGGTAATTCGTGCAGGGGAGTAAGTCCAGAGATTTTCCAACTTTGTTCGTTAAGTTGTTCGATATCTGCTTCGTCCGCATCGAACTCGTCTTGAATTTCTCCGACCACCTCTTCAAGAATATCTTCAAGGGTAATTACCCCGTCAATACCTCCAAACTCATCTCCAACCAAGGCCATATGTACCTTCCACTTCATCATTTTACGAAGGGCCAGGGGTAGGGGGTCTTCAGCAGAAACACGAGCAGGTGCTTTGGTAATAGACCGAAGGGATAGTTTGTCGGGTTCTTTTCCGAGCAGGCGAAAAGCGTATTTTACATGAATAATCCCCAGGCAGTGATCTAAGTCCCCTTCGCAAAGAGGCAGACGGGTGTGACCACAGCTTCGAGCGATTTCCAGGTTTTTTTCCAGCCCGTCTTGCCAGTCCAAAATTTGTACTTGTTTGCGCGAAACCATCACATCCTGAACCTTCAACTGTCCCATCTCCAAGGTATTACCCACAATTTCAGCAATATCTGGATCAAGGTTTGAACCCTCCCTGGATAAGGTGCGTATATGATCGGCGACTTCGTTATCTTCATTATTTCCATTTTCTCCATTATGGTCTGAGCCGAAAAAACCTTTTTCGATACGCAGGAGGAGCGGAGTAAAGGGCAGGGCAAGAAACCGGGCAAAGAGAGTGAAAGGAAAACCAATTTTTAAATGTAAGTGGCTTTTGGATCTGGAGGTTAATAAGCGAGGAAAGATCCCAGAAAAAATACGCTCTGTGAAAAGGGCGACGAAGAAAGCAACGAAGCCGCCAAACAAAGTACTCTCCCCGGTCCAAATGTTAAGGACTGAAAAGAAACCAACAAATACCTGCAAGGCAGAAAAAAGAGCCGATTCCACATGCAATGGGCGGGCATGGTTGGGCTCCTGAAGCATGGATTCGAGTAGTTTTCCAGATCGTGAGCCCTTCCCGGGGGGGGTGGAAATCCCAGCTCGAATACGATCAATCATCGATCGAAAGACACCCAGGTAAAGTCCAATTGCCAAAAAAAGAGCCCAGATGGTAAATAGAGTGAAAGGAGAAAAGAGAGATTCTATCGTTGTGATCATAATTACGCCCCAAAGATCGTCCGAGTTTTTTCAAGAGCGGTCAGGAGGCGATGGTTTTCTTCTTCTGTGCCAACAGAAAGGCGAAGGTAGGGAGCAAGAGACGGGCCCAGGGCACGAGTAATTATGCCCTGCTTTTGTAATTCGGTAAACAATCCCCGCCCGTCTCCGGGCTTGGACAAAATAAAGTTCGCCTGGCTGGGTAGGTACTCGATTTCAAGTGCTTCAAGTCCCTTTGCAAGTTGTTCCAGTCCGTCTGCATTTCGCTTCCGGCACTGCGTAACCCAAAGATCGTCTTCTAGTGCTCCAAGGGCTGCTGCCTGTGCAATTGCGTTTACATTGAAGGGTTGTCGTGCCCGTTGTAGCAAAGCAATCATCTCCTGGGCACCATATCCATATCCAATTCGTAAGGCTGCAAGTCCATGAATTTTTGAAAAGGTACGAAGGCAAATTACTTTACGACCTTCTTCAATCAAAGGTCGAAGATCAGGAGGGGAATCAAGGTACTCCGCATAAGCCTCATCAAAACAGAATATTACATGTTCAGGGAGTGAACGAACGAAGGTATGAATTTCTTCTTCTGTATTTGCGGTTCCAGTGGGGTTATTAGGACTTGGAAGAAAGATAAGCTTTGTATGTTCGTTCACCGCCTGCCTCATCTTATGAAGATCGTGAGTGAGTCCGGGCATTTCGACTTCCACAGGTTTTGCACCCATCAGCAAGGCGACCAATTTGTAAACCACAAAGGCATGCTTGCCACAGAGAACTTCGTCGCCTGGCTGAAGAAAGACATGTCCGAGTAATTCGATGATTTCATTGGATCCATTGCCCAATACAAATTGATCTGAACCGAGCAGATGAAGGCTGGACAGTTTATTGATTAACTGATGACCTGAGCCGTCCGGGTAGAGGTGAACTTTTTCCAGGGAAGTACGGGCGGCTTCTTTGGCAAGTTTTGATGCTCCCCATGGGTTTTCATTGGATGCAAGTTTGCAAATTTGGTCGAGATGAAGACCATATTCCCGAGCCACCTCTTCGATAGGTTTGCCGGGTTCGTAGACAGGTTGGTCCAGGATGCGAGGATTCGCAAGTTGGGATAAATTCATTGAGTAGAAATAATCCTATCTTTTCCGCCTTTTCGTGCAAGCAAGGAAAGTGGGGGTATTTTCTCACCGGAATTACACTCTCGGGTTGTTACTTGGAAGATATTTTTTTATCCTAGTCAGGAAATGAAAATTGCGGTTATGGGTGCATCAGGTCTTTTAGGATCGGCGGTCTGTAGGGAATGTCTTGCTCGGGGTCATAAACTGCTCGCTTATGCAAATCGTTCCTGGGAAGAGCCCAAAAAAAAGTATGGGGTATCTTCATTACCAATGGAAAAATTCGATCCGGTAATGCGCGAATTCTTCGACCAATGGCCAGATGCAGTAGTTAATTGTGCCGCGATTTCATCTCCGGACATGGTGGATAAAAACCCGGACTATGCCCGCTTGATCAATGTGGAGGCGGCTCGTCAATTAGCTGAGGTTTCTGCACATTTGGGTGCCCGCCATCTGCAAGTATCGACCGATATGGTCTTTGATGGAACCTCCTCTCCTTACCGTTCAACCGATCAGACCAATCCATTAAGTGAGTATGGACTACAAAAATTGGAGGCTGAAAAACAGGTTCTTGCCACCACCGATATAAATTTAGTGGTTTTACGGATTACCCTGCTTAATGGAAACAGTCCGCGGGGAGACCGTAGTCCTCACGAACGCATTCTTTCAGCCCTGGCAAAAGGGGAGGAACCAACTTTGTTCACCGATGAGTGGAGGCAGACAAGTTCGGCGGAAAATGTGGCTCAATTAATTGTGGAATTAATCGAGCGACCAAACCTCAATGGTCTCTTTCATTGGGCAGGAGCCGATACCATTACTCGGCATGAATTGGGTAGACGAATCTTGCAGAGGTTTGGATTTAAGGAGGAAAGACTGGGCACATCTACATTGGCTCAATCACAGGAAAGAGTGGGCGACCGACCAGGCAAACTAACCTTTGAACTTGCACCCTTGGTCAGCAAGGTAAAGACGCAGCCTGCGACTATCGATCAGCAACTCGAAGAAATGCATTTGCCTCTGGCTCTTTATTCTTGGTACCGCGAAAATGTGGACGATCCAACCTGTTATAACCCCCGATTTTAGATGAGTTTATATCATTTACCTTATCGCCGGGAATCGGGCCCGGAAAACATGGCTACCGATTGGTGGATGTTGTCACAGACGAGTCAGTGGGCGGGTCCAATTTTTCGAAGGTATGGTTGGGACAGGCCACAAATTACATTTGGATACGGACAAAAAGCCAGCTGGGCCGAAAGTGAAACTGGAGAGCCTTTGCAGAATATGACCCGGCGCCCAACTGGTGGTGGAATTGTCAGGCATGGGAGTGATTTAACCTACGGACTTGTTC
This sequence comes from Candidatus Chordibacter forsetii, assembly GCF_964187505.1. Lineage (NCBI taxonomy): Bacteria > Pseudomonadati > Verrucomicrobiota > Opitutia > Opitutales > Candidatus Seribacteraceae > Candidatus Chordibacter > Candidatus Chordibacter forsetii. The sequence continues at coordinate 7,826 of NZ_CAXLML010000001.1, read as the reverse complement.
TTCCCGTTGGTAGTTTGGGAGCAGCAATGCCCCCGATGGAATTTTATGGAAAAATTCATCAGCGATGGGGAGAGGCTTTGATCGAGCAGGGTGTGGCCAATTCTTTGATGCCCTGTCCGGAAAAATCCAAAGGGGGTATACCTGGGGATTGTTTTCGCGAACCCGTAGGGCGCGATCTCATGGATGAGATGGGCAACCAAAAATTAGCCGGTGCTGCGATGAAACGAACCCGGAATGGCGTACTGGTTCAGGGAACTTTAGACCTGGGCAAATGGCCCGACCTTAATCACCTTCAAATTGAAATAAAATTTCTGGAATTGATCGCCCGCGATCTAGCAGAAAAAATCGTCGTAGAAGATTGGCCCGAAGAATTAGAGCTCCAGCGCCTAGAACAGGTAAAGACCTTTTCTTCCGTTGAATGGACTAGGGATAGGAAGCGTGTTTAGAGTTTGGAAATTACCGAACCAGGGTAAGGACATTTTCCACATGCCTGGTCTGGGGAAACAGATCAAATGGTTGGGCTAGGATAGGTTGATAACCCGCCTCCAAAAGAATTTGAGAATCCCTTGCCTGAGTCGCTGGCTCGCAGGAAACATAAACAATTCGTTGGGGTCCAAACTCAATGGCCTGGCGAAGAAAATCGGGGTCGCATCCACGGCGGGGTGGATCAATCACGAGGGCCGCAGGCTCTGAAATCCCCTTAAGTTCATCAAAGATGGAACTCGCATCTCCCAGAAAGAATTGTGCATTATCAATTTGATTAATCCGGGCGTTGGTACGAGCACCCTCAAAGCCTTCCCGACTAATTTCAATACCGACAATTTTTTTAAAGCGAGAAGCGGCACTCAGTCCAAATAGACCTCCCCCGCAATAAGCGTCGACCAAAAGCGAGATTTCATCTGTCTTGGATTGTTGAACCACATGTTCAACCAATAGTGGCAGAACGAATGGATTGTTTTGAAAAAATTCACCTGCCTTGAAATGAAAAATAAGACCCCCCACTTTTTCACTGACTAATTTTTTTGGGTCGGTCACCACCCCCTCAATGACTTCTCGGAGCAAGAGGGTGCCTCCACGTTTCCTTTTTGGTGCATTTCTTAGTTCATCACGGGCGGCAGGCAAGGCTTCGTTTATTGCATCGGTTGCGATGGGGCATGCTTCCACATCGATCAGTGCACGACGGGAGCCCTGCCTCAAAAAACCAATATTCAATTCCCTACCTTGGCGACCACCTTGAAAGTGTGGGGTCAGTTTGGAACGGTATCCATATGGCTTGGGGGAAGGAATGACAGGTTCCACCTTAACGGATAATCCACCTAACCGTACGAGTGAGTTTTCAACCTGCTGACGTTTCCATTTTAATTGAGCCTCGTAAGTGGCTCCCTGGTATTGGCAACCTCCGCAAGAACCGTATAATTTACAAACCGGTTCCGTCCGATCTGGAGAAGAGGTAAGTACCTCTAAGAGGTCGGCCTCAGAATAATTTGAATGATTTCTGAAAACTCGGGCTTTCACGCGCTCTCCTGGCCAACAGTAAGGAACTTGAATTACCCAGTCTTGATCTCGGCCAATACCAACCCCAAGATTTGTGACATCCGAAATCTCTAACTCGAGTTCATGATGGTAGGGGTAGGGGTTGGGAGAAAATCCTTTTGGCTCACGTTTCATGCAGTTGCTTGTCTTAACGGGCTCGCCCTTGATCGGCAAAACCCTTTTTCTTATCTTATGACTAATGCAACTATAGAGAGCCCCACTAATTCGCGGATCAAGGAATTGGTAAAGTTGCGAGAATCTCCTCGCCGACGGCGAGAGCGGGGATGTTTTTTTGTTGAAGGAGCCAATGACCTGCTTGCCTTAGTGCGTGCCGGTAGGCAGCTAATCGAATTCTATTTTTGTCCATCTATGGTTGAGCAGTTTGGAGAATCTTCGGCGTTGGAAGAACTTCGAGAAATGGGAATACCTGGTTGCGAGACCTCAGGAATTGCTCATGCCAAGGCTTCTTACACGTCGGGTACTCACGGAATTATTGGAGTGTTAAGGACTTGGGAGCTTGGATTTGATGCCTTTTCAGTTAGGAATGATGCCCCTCTTGTGGTTTTGGACGAAGTGGAAAAGCCAGGAAACCTTGGAGCGATTCTACGCACAGTTGAAGCCTTTGGGGCGGCGGGTGTGATCTTGTCCGATCCAGCAGTAGATTTTTTTAATCCAAATGTAGTACGGTCCTCAAGGGGTTTGTTTGGGGGCATGCCAGTGGCTATGGGAACCAAGGGGGATGTTAGAGAGTGGTTAAAAAAATCAGCCAGGCATATTGTGGGGACAAGTTCGCGAGCCCAAGAAATAATGGGAAATAAAAAATTTCCCGCGGGTACAGCCTTTCTTTTTGGAAGTGAAAAAGTTGGACTTGGTGAGTTTTGGCAAGACCAGCCTGATCAATGGGTTAAGATCGGGATTCAGGGGCAGGCCAGTTCTCTCAACTTGAACGCCAGTGTGGCTTGTTTTTTGTATGAATACAACCGAATGTCTCTATGCTGAATGGAAATTTTTTTGCTGGGTTAGCTTAAAAATTTTGAGGCAAAATTTAACCCCCTATAAATTACGCAGCCATGGAAGAGTTTTTCTTAACGCCTCTTCCATCGAGAGAAGGGGTTGGTAGCCAAGATCCCTTTTTGCAGCTACCTCGGAAAACCAATGATCGTGGGCAAGTTGGCAGGCCACAAAACGGGTCATGGGTGGTTCATCCTTAAGGGGCAAAATTTTCCATGATTGTTCCATAAGCCAACCAATGTTGTAGGCCGTTTTATAAGAAATGAATTTATTTAACGGTGCGAGATGTAATTCGGCAAAAACCTGATTCAACCAATCCCACAGACGCACGGGTTCATTTTGTCCAATGAAGTAGGGGGTTGCTCCCAGGTCGGGATTGGAGATCATGGCATCGAGGGCACAGAGATGGGCGTGTACCACATTTTCAATATGAGTCAGGTCGACCTGATTTTTTCCATCTCCAATAATTCTTAATCTTCCCGCACGGTGGCGTGCGACCACTCGGGGAAGAAGATGGGGGTCGCCAGGTCCCCAAACTAAATGGGGTCGTAAAGCAAGCGTTCTCATCCCCGCAGGATCATCAGCGGCAAGAACTGCTTGCTCGGCCAGAGATTTGGTCGAGGCGTAGGGAGAAAAATCTTCCTTTGAATAGGTCAAAGATTCATCCCCTCCCCGTATGGGGTTGGGAGAAAAAACAACGCTTGGAGTGCTCGTATGGATAAACTTGCAGACCTCATATTCTTTGCAGGTTTGGAGTAGTTTTTCGGTGGCAACCAAGTTTGCCAGTTTGTAATCAAGATATTTTCCACCCACACCAGCTTTGGCTGCGACATGAAAAACAACCTCTGTTTTTTTTAACCAATGTTTGGATAAAGGTTTCTTGGATAGATCGTGGCTATGATAAATTAATCCGGGCAGAAGTTTTTCTTTAGCGGGATTAACGCTCCTGCCTAGGGCATGAACTTCATGGCCTCTTTTAAGAAGTGCATGCGCCAAGGCATTACCCACAAAGCCCATTCCTCCGGTAACCAGAATTTTCATGTTACTTTTCCCAACTTTGGTTTGCGGGCAACCCAGCGGGACCATTTGCGCGAGAGGGCAAGCCTATGAATTTTGGCATTATGTCGGGCATCAACAGGAATCTTTTTCTCAAAAAAGACTCTTTGAATCTGAAACTCTGGAAAGGAATCTTGGCAGGCATCAAGAATTTTCCGGCGCAATACAATTTCACCATGCTGACGAACTTGTGAACGGACCGGCTCGACGACCAGGCAGGGTTCCTGCTTGGGCGACTTCCCAAGTCCAATCAGGGCACAACGTTGAACAAAAGAAAGTTGGAAGATTGCAGGTTCGCAACGTTCAGTCTCGATGAGTCCATTTGCAGTGTGTATGCATTCCGCTTTACGACCTAGAAATCGTAACCTCTTGTGTTCGTCGATATATCCAAGATCGCCCATCCTGTGGTATTCGGCTTTGCCAATTTTAAACCGTGCGTCACAGGTTGCTCCAGGCATTCGATCGTATCCCGAGGTTACCATCTTTCCAGATACGCAGATTTCTCCAACTACTCCTTTTTTTAAACCGTCAAAACCTTCCGGATAATCGGGCAATGGAGCTTGGGTAATATCAAGAATACGAACCTTCGCACCGGGTATAGGTGTTCCGACCAAAGAACCCTTACCTTTGAGTGTCGAGCTCTTACAATCGGAAATCTGAGAGCTATCAGTAGAGGAAACGGGAAGGGCTTCAGTGGCTCCGTAAGGTACAATAACCTGCCCATGAGGTAGGCATTGACTGAGTTGTTCAGCCAAGCTCGGGGGCACGGGGGCCCCGGCGAGAAAAAAGCGATTTATTTTATTTAAGGAAGTGCCCAAATTTTGGCACTCATTTGCAACTTTCTCCCCGATTACGGGAGAGGCAAATGCAGTGGTGACATTATGATCAAGCAGAGAGCGTACAAGTTTGGCGGGATCGGCCTGAGCTGGGCGGCGTGGATCAATATCAGGGAGAACCGAGGTGATACCGAGAGCTGGATTAAATAGGCCAAAAATTGGAAGGGTGGTAAGGTCAACCTCACCAGCTTCCATACCAAAAACATTTTGAAGTGCATTGATTTGAGCGTCAAAGGTGCGGTGTAAATACCTGACTCCTTTGGGGTTTCCCGTAGACCCAGAGGTAAAGACGATAGCAGCTAATTCATCAGGCAAGGTCCTCTTGGGAATGAAGGGTTGCTCCTCCTTTTTATTGAAAGTGTAGAGCCCAGGTCGCACCAGGTAGCGGCGACGAACAGTACGAAAGGAACGTGGGAGTAAGCGGCTCAGCCAAAAGGCACGAGAGATACCAACCATGGCGTTTGGCTTGGTTCTTTGAATGCAGGAAAGAAAGGACCGGATCCCCATTCCCGGATCAATGACGACGGGAATGGCTCCCAGACGAAACAGAGCAAATGCCCAAATAATTAAACCTGGTCCCGGGTTTACAAAGAGCAAAGTTTTATCTCCTGCGGATATGCCTGAGTTCACAAGTTCACTCACCGCACCGTCAACGGCATGGTTAAGCTGGGAAAAGGAAAGTGGGGAAAACTTAGGACTGCCTGCACCCGAGACTAGGGCAGGTTGGTCAGGTCGCTGCTCAGCTGTGGATGAAAGATATGTGGCAACGTTTTGCACCACATCTTTCATCTAATGGACCTTGGGGTATGAGTTTCGCTTTAGTTGCTTTCCGCTAACCAACGTTCCGCTTCGATCGCAGATTGGCAACCCATTCCAGCCGCGGTGATGGCTTGTCGGTATACATGATCAGCACAGTCGCCGGCAACAAAGACTCCAGGAATTGAAGTTTTAACCATGCTGCCATTTGCAGGAACAAGATAACCGTTGGTATCGAGATCGAGGATCCCTTCAAAGGGTTGAGTATTGGGTAGGTGTCCGATGGCAATAAAAACACCCTTGCAGGCAATTTCTCCAGCCTCTCCACTTTTCAAATTTTTAGTTTTGATCGCTTTGACCCTTCCATCTTCACCGGGAAGTATTTCTTCCACTGCTGAGTCCCAGACTGCTTCAATTTTTTCGTGGGCCAGAGTGCGCTCAGCCATAATTTTAGATGCCCTTAGTTCATCTCTTCGGTGGACCAGGGTAACCTTTGAACAGAAGCGAGTTAAAAACAAAGCCTCCTCACAGGCGGAATCTCCCCCACCAATCACCACTACTTCCATGTCCCGATAGAATGCACCATCGCAAGTTGCGCATGTGGTTACACCCTTGCCCCCGTACATTTCTTGTTCTCCGGGGATGCCAAGTAGGCGAGGTGCGGCTCCAGTAGCAATGATCACCACTTTGGCTTTGTAAGATTTGTCTCCGGAATAAAGAGTTTTGCAATCGTCAGAGAAATCAACGCGATCAATGAAGGCATTTTCCACGCGGGCACCAAATTTAGTCGCCTGTTTACGCAGGTTGTCCATCAAATCATAACCATCCACTCCTTGTGGAAATCCTGGAAAATTTTCAACTTCCGAAGTAGTGGTAAGTTGGCCACCGGGTTGTTTGCCCTCTAATATTAAGGGATTGAGGTTTGCTCGGGCTGTGTAAATACCAGCAGTAAATCCGGCACATCCAGTTCCTAAAATAATAACGTTTTCCATAATTCTGTTCTGTTGGTTGATCGAAGTTTAAAAAAAAAAAGATTTAGGGTGGCGATGATGGCAAATCTTTTCGTATAGGTCGAGGAGATGTCTTGGTTTGATACACATTGTCATTTGCAAAGTTTCCACAAAAAGGGAGAGCTTGAAAGTGTTCTTCAACGGGCTGACGAAAATGGGGTTAGCAGAATGGTCACGGTAGGAACCTCTCCAGGAGACTGGGCAGATTACCTCGAATTATCGATAAAATACTGTGGAAGAATAGATTACTCGGTTGGACTACATCCAGGATATGTTGATGAAAATTGGGCAGACCAAATTTCGAGCCTTCCTACTTTTTGGCAAAGCAACAAAAGCCCAGTTGCTTTGGGCGAAATTGGATTGGATTATTTTCGACTTCCCAAAGAACCTGAGCTTGCTGAGCAAATTATTAATTGGCAAAAGGAAGCGTTGCGCCGGCAATTGTTATGGGCTCGTCAATTTGATTGTCCGATAATTATTCATTCCCGTGCTGCATTCGATGATTGTGTGGAAGAAATTGATCGTTCTGGAGTAAACTGGGAAAGGGTGGTCTTTCACTGCTTTACTGAAGGTGTTGCTCAGATAAAAAAACTCATGGAGCGTGGAGGTAGGGCATCCTTCACTGGTATTCTCACCTTTCCTAAAAATGATCAATTATGGGATGCGGTAAAATACCAAGGTATAGAAAAATTGATGCTGGAAACCGATAGCCCCTACTTGGCCCCAGTTCCCCATCGAGGAAAAAGAAATGAGCCCGCTTTCATTAACAAGGTTGGGGAGTACGCATGTGCTTTGTTGAATGTAGACGCAGTGGACAAAATCTGGGAAAATTCAATGAATTTTTATCAACTTCATGTTTGACAACTCAAGGCACTTAAATCCTCTTATCAGTTATAAATTTAATTGATTTAAAAATTTTCTCAGTAAATTTAATTAATATATTCAGCCAAATAAATTTTAATGGAATCTTCTAGTGACGAAGAAGAACTCTCAGAAGTTCAAAAGCGCATACTTGCCAAAAATAAAGTTAGGCAAGAAATAGCTGATCATAAAACTAAGCTTCGATTACTGAAGAAAAAATACAAAGAAGGTCATAATGTAAGCCAAGATATTGATGGTGCTGAAGGTTATGTTGAAGTTCTCAAAAAAGAGCTAGTTTCTATTCAGGAAGGTAGCCATTCCACCTTTTTGGCTGCTAAAAAAACCATTTCACCAAAGTTCAATGTTGATACAAAAAAGGGCAAAATCCTATCTAATATTCGCACCTTGGCTAAAGGTATCAGAGAGAGTGAAGCCTTTCTGAGCGGTGGTGGCAGGACGCGAGAAGAAAATGAAGATGTTCGTAAGAAACTGGAGGTGCTCAGGGCCGATCATGCTGAGGCCCAGCAAGAGCTAAAAGCTCTGAGCCAATTTAACCATACCAGGTTTCTTGAAATGAAAGAGGCCCAGCAGGAACTGACTGAAAATGAAGATGTAACGGTGGAAAATATCTCAGATGCACCTGAAGCAGTTGAAAGCCTTACACCCGGGGTAAAGCCGAAACCCACGGAGACCATGACAGACTTTAATCCACCTCCGATGATTTAATCTGACTGTCAGAAACCTTCCCCTAGAACTTCTTTTT